>CALDPK010000064.1 GCA_937911855.1 uncultured Trueperaceae bacterium
GGCGAGCTCGAGGTAGGCGGCGCGCACGCGCTGGTGGAAGTCGCGCCCCTCGGCTTCGAGCCGGTCGTAGCGGGTTCGCGAGTCGTCGAGTCGCTCGCGACCGGTCGCCGCGTCGAGGTCGAGGATGATCGTGAGGTCGGGCAGCAGGTTCTCGGTCGCCCACAGGGAGATGTCGCGCACGGCGTCGGCCCCGAGGCCCCGCGCGACGCCCTGGTAGGCGACGGAGGAGTCGAGGTAGCGGTCGGTGAGCACCACCTCACCTCGCTCCAGGGCAGGCCGGACCACCGACTCGACGTGGTGGGCGCGGTCGGCGGCGTAGAGGAGTGCCTCGGTGCGGGGGTCGAGGTCCTCGCCGTGCAGCACCTCGCGGCGCAGGGTCTGGCCCAACGCGGTGCCGCCCGGCTCGCGGGTGAGCACCACCTCCCGCCCCTGGCCGCGCAGCCAGTCGCCCAGCAGGCGGGCCTGGGTGGACTTGCCCGAGCCGTCGCCGCCCTCGAGGGCGAGGAAGAAGCCCGCGGGGGCCGCGTCAGTGGTCACCGGGCCAGCCTAACGACGACGGCGTGGGCTCGGGGCACGGCATCGGCCTGGCTGTGGAGGGTCACTCGCCCGGGTAGACGACGCCGATCTGACGGCGGACCTCGTCCATCGTCTCCAGCACCGCCAGGGTGTCGGCCCAGCTCATCGTGGGCGACTCGGTGCGCCCCTCGCGCACGCAGCGGGCCACCTCGGCCGCCTCGTACTGGAAGCCACCCGCGACGTCGGAGCGCACGGTGGTGTGCTCGCGTCCGCGGTGCACGGTGAAGCTCGTGGGGGTGTAGAACGGCCCGTCCACCTCGATCATCGCCTCGGTGCCGCTGATCGCCGCACGAGTGGGGGTGCGGGCCCACAGGGTGCTCGAGCACACCGCCAGGGTGCGGGTGCCGTACCGCAGCAGCACCGTCGACTGCCCGTCGACGTCGGTCTCGCTGAGGCCACCCGAGGCGAGCACGCCGTCGGGGACACCGAGCAGGTCGTGGGCCAAGGAGATCGGGTAGACGGTCGATGAGCCGTCGATGCGGATGCTCTGTGCGGCCGCGGCGGACAGTAGCAGGGCAAGCATGGACGAGACGATGAGACAACTGATCTTCACGCGATTACCTCCGGGCATCAGCCTAGATGCGGTCTGTCAGGGCTTGGTCAGCCGGGTGGGGGCGCGGCAGATCGCGAGGCGATCGACGGCGAGACCCTCGCCGGCATCTTCTCGGGCAAGATCCTCAAGTGGAACGACCCCGCCATCCAGTCCCTCAACCCCGAGGCGCCGCTGCCCGACATGCTGATCAACGTGGTGCACCGCGCCGACGGCTCCGGCACCACCAACATCTTCACCAGCTACCTGTCCGCCGTCTCTGACGAGTGGGCTGAGCAGGTCGGTGCAGGAACCGCCGTCGAATGGCCGACCGGCAACGGTGCCTCTGGCAACGAAGGCGTCGCCGGACTCATCTCCAACACCCCCGGTTCGATCGGTTACAACAGCCTGGTCTACGCCACCCTCAACGACCTCAGCTACGGCTACGTCTTCAACAGGAGCGGCAACCTGATCGAGCCGAGCCTCGCTTCGACCTCCGCATCAGCCGACGTCACCCTGCCCGAAGACACCCGCGTCCTGATCGTCGACACCGAGCACCCCGAAGGCTACCCGATCTCCGGTTTCGCCTGGGCTCTGTTCTACGAGAACGCCGACCAGAACGATGCCTTCAGCAGCCGTGAAGAAGCCGAAGAGACCGTGCGCTTCCTGGTCTGGGCAGTCACCGAAGGCCAGGAGTTCTCAGACCCCCTCGACTTCGCCCGCCTGCCCGCAGCAGCAGTCGAAAGCAACCTGAACCGTCTCGCCCAGGTCACCTGGGAAGGCGAGAACATCGGTCAGGCAATCGTCGACGAAGTCCGCTGAAGAACGAAGCCGACTCTCAGACAAACTAAGCTGAACCTTAAGGGAGCGGAGACCAGTCATGGTTTCCGCTCCCAGGTGGGTGTTCGGGGAGAACATATTGTCAGTAATCACAAGAGGGATTCAGAGGACAAGACAGCGGCTCGGTGACACCGTGTTCCTGGGCGTCGTCACGGTACTGGGCCTGTCGATCGTCGGACTTGCAATAGCCATGGGGCTCGTGCTGTGGCGCGACGCCAGCCTGGCCATAAGCGAGTTCGGCTTCTTCCGTTTCCTGGCCGGCACCAGCTGGAACCCGGTACGCGGCGAGTTCGGTGCATTGCCGTTCCTGCTCGGCACCCTGATCACCAGCACGGGCGCGCTCGCCCTGTCATTCTTCCCGGCACTCGGCCTCGCCATCCTGAGCGCCGAGTACGCGCCCAGGTGGCTGGCTTCTGTCATCGACTACGTAGTCGACCTGCTGGCAGCGATTCCGAGCGTGGTCATCGGCATCTGGGGGATCTTCGTGCTGGCCCCCTTCCTGCGTGAGAACGTGTACATGCCCGTGCTCACGTGGGCGATGGAGAACTCACCCGGCCTGGTACCCATGCTGGGCAATCCGACCGGCTACGGGATCCTCACAGCCACAGTCGTTCTGGCACTGATGATCGTCCCCTACACCACCGCGCTCGCCCGGGACGCCATCCGGCTGGTGCCAGCTGAGCAGCGCGAAGCAGCCTGGGGCCTGGGCGCTACCCGCTGGGAAGTCCTGCGCCTGGCCGTGCTGCCCTACGCCCGTGGCGGCATCTCCGCAGGTGCGGTGCTGTCGTTCGGCCGTGCACTCGGTGAAACCATGGCAGTCGCCATGCTCATCGGCAACTCGCACCGCCTGCCGCTGACGCTGTTCGGACCGGCCGCAACCATGCCGTCAGTCATAGTCAACGAAGTCCGCGAAGCCGTCGAGAGCCTGCACCTTTCGAGCCTCATGGCGGTCGGGCTGTGGCTGTTCCTCATCTCGCTGGCAGTGAACCTCGCTGCAGCGTGGGTGCAGCGCCGCATGCTGGTGGGGAGTGCCGGATCATGAACCTGAACCGCAGGTACCTGCGCGACCGGCTGATGGTCGGCCTGATAATCCTGGGCAGCCTGGCTGTGCTCATCCCGCTGCTGATAGTCATCTGGTACGTGATAAGCCAGGGCCTCCAGGCGATCAACGTGGACTTCTTCACCCAGGACCTGGGCTCACCCACCCGCGCGCAGCTCGGTCAGCCGACCGGCCTGGCGCAGGCCGTCATGGGGACCATCGTCATCGACTTCACTGCGCTCCTGCTGGCGGTACCCGTCGGCATCGGGGCCGGCATCATGCTGGCCGAGTACCGGGAGCATCCGTTCAACGGCCTCCTGCGCACCCTGAACGACACGATGAACGGCATGCCGGCGATCCTCAAGGGCATGCTCATCTTCGCTATCATCGTCAAGCCGAGCGGGACGTTCTCGGGCTTCGCCGGAGCGATGGCGCTGTTCGTGGTGATGCTGCCCATCATCGCCCGCGCCACTGAGGGAGCACTGACGATGGTGCCGTGGTCCATCCGCGAGGCCGGCCTGGCCCTGGGGCTGCCGCGCTGGCGGGTGATCATGGCGACCGTCATTCCTGTGGCCCGCCCAGGGCTGGTGACGGGCGCGCTCATCGCGTTCGCCCGTGCCGCCGGTGAAGCCGCGCCGCTGCTGCTCACCTCTCTGGGCAACAACTTCCTGCCCCGCAACCCCTGGAATCCCCTGGAATACCTGACCCGGGCCGCGGACACTCTGCCGCAGCGCCTCTACAGCCTGGCAGTCAGCCCGTACAAGGACTGGCACGCCATGGGCTGGGCCGCAGGTATCGTTCTCATCGGCCTGGTGATCGTGGTGTTCTTCATCGGACGCCTTCTGACCGGAAGGAGCAGCAAATGACAGACAGTACCGGACAGGAACGCATCCGGCTCGAAACGAAAGGCATCACCGTCGACTACGGCAACAACAGGGGCGTGGGCGACGTGAACCTGAAGTTCATGGACCGCAAGGTAACGGCGCTCATCGGCCCGTCCGGCTGCGGCAAGACCACTTTCCTGCGCTCACTCAACCGCATGCATGACCTGAACCGCAACGCCAAAGTGACCGGCCAGGCGATCCTGGACGGCGAGGACATCTACGCTCCGGGCGTCGACCCGGTGGCCATCCGAAGGCGCATCGGCATGGTCTTCCAGAAGCCCACGCCGTTCCCGACGATGTCGATATTCGACAACGTCGTGGCCGGGCTGAAGCTCGTGGGCATGCGCGACCGCAAACGGCTGAACGAGGTCGCTGAGCGTTCCCTCCGTCAGGCGGCACTGTGGGATGAAGTCGCTGACCGGCTGTCCAGCCCGGCCTCACGGCTTTCGGGCGGCCAGCAGCAGCGCCTGTCGATAGCCCGCGCTCTCGCTGTGGAACCTGACGTCCTGCTCATGGATGAACCGACCAGCTCACTTGATCCGCAGGCAACCAAGCGCATCGAGGACCTGGTGCAGGTTCTCAAGGAGGACGTGACCATAATCATCGTCACGCACAACATGCAGCAGGCGGCACGCATCAGTGACGTCACGGCGTTCTTCCTTGACGGTGAAGTTATCGAGACCGGTTCAACTGACCGGATCTTCACCAACCCGAAGGACGCGCGCACCGAAGAGTACGTAACAGGCAGGTTCGGCTGAAGATGGCAATGGTGCACCAGGAAGGATTCGAACCCTCGGCCTACTGCTTAGAAGGCAGCTGCTCTATCCACTGAGCTACTGGTGCGTGATCAGATGAAAAAGTGGAGCGGGAGACCGGATTCGAACCGGCGACATTCAGTTTGGAAGACTGACGCTCTACCAGCTGAGCTACTCCCGCAGTCACAGGCGGTTCTTTGCCGCCGACGGGAATAATAGCATGACCCGCTGCTGCGTGCACTGTTTCCCCGCACGCAGTACGCAAAAAGAAAGGCACCGAATCGTTCAGGATTCGGTGCCTTTTCTATCCT
>CALDPK010000065.1 GCA_937911855.1 uncultured Trueperaceae bacterium
GGACTGGATGAAGAAGAGACCAGGGCGCTGATTGCTGACCTGAACGACCAGGAAGGCGTCGCAGAGGCGATTCCCAACTGGATTCTCGGTGCATTCAGGACACCGGATGATCCGTTCGCATATCTGCAGTGGCATTACTCAGCGTTGAATCTGCCGGCGGCCTGGGACATCGAAACCGGCACTAGCAACCGGATCACCGTCGCAGTCGTTGACAGCGGCGGCATCCCGGACCCGGCCCTGCATCCGGACCTGAAGTTCGTGGCCGGTTACAACTTCGTATCCGGACCGCATGGTGGGCCGGTCCCGGGCCGGGGTGCGGATTATCTGGACTACAGTCACATGCACCCCGATCATGCGCGGGAGGCCAGCGCCGGGTTCCATGGGCTTCACGTGGCAGGTACTGTCGGAGCAACTACCAATAACGCTATCGGGCTGGCGGGGGTCAACTGGGCCGCAGACCTTGTTGCCGTGCGCGTACTGGATCACGGTGGTACTGGCAGCACGGATGACATCTATTCCGGAGCCTGGTGGGCAGCCGGCGGCAGCGTCGCCGGAGTACCCGAGAATCCGAGGCCTGCCCGGGTCGTGAACATGAGCCTCGGTGGCGACATCGGTCAGGCGTGTCCGCAGGGAATCGCAGACATGTTCCAGACGCTGGCGGCGAACGGGATCATTACGGTTGTCGCTGCAGGCAACGACAACAGGAACACCGCTACCATCCTGCCCGCTAACTGTCCGGGAGTCATCACTGTGGGAGCGACCGATGACACGGCCGGTCGCGCGCCCTACTCCAACTTTGGCGCCGAAATAGATGTGATGGCGCCAGGTGGCAACACGACGCGCACTTTCACTGACACCACGACGGGAACCGTCTACCCGGCCGGCATCCTGAGTACGATCCTTTACACGCCGGACGCCACCAGCCAGCTGCAGCCAAGTTCTTCCTTCATGCAGGGGACGTCGATGGCCGCTCCTCACGTCGCCGGCATCGTCTCCCTGATGCTTGCCCATAATCCGAGTCAGACATTCGACCAGGTGCTTGACAGGTTAAGGTCCGCCAGCACACCGCTTACTGCGGCCCAATGTGGCCTGCCTGATCCATCGCACTGCGGCAGTGGCTTAGTGGATGCTGCGGCAGCTCTCGGTGGCAGCGCCAACCCGCCGGGGCCGAATCCACCGGGGCCCAACCCGCCCGGGCCGAATCCACCGGGGCCCAACCCGCCTGGCCCTAACCCACCCGGCCCGAATCCGCCCGGCCCCAACCCACCGGTTCCAGGACCCGTTGAACCAGGGACACCGGTGCCGGAAGGTAACGTCTACGTGGCCGCCCTCTTCACCAATGCGGACGGCACTTTCGATGCATCCCGATCAGTCGAGACCACCTTGCCTGCCAGCGCCCGTGCAGAGCTGAACTACACCCTCAGCAGTCTGCCTCCTGGTCGTTACACCGTCGCCGCGTGGCAACCACTCACGGATTCTGGCGAGATACGCAGTGGCGATCCCTTTGCCATGCATCCGCAGTTAATCACACTTGCTGCGGGTCAGCAGGTGACAAACCTGGATCTGCACCTTCAGCCGTTCACCGGCAGTTCGGCAGCAATTGCCCAGGCGATGACCGAACTGCTCCTGTCCCTCGAGTAGGTTCCGTAACCGACGAATCCGGCCGGGTTTACCCCGGCCGTTTAATTCCGGCGGGCTGCATTGCTTTAGTAGCCGCGGTCATTGTAATGATTCGTTGGAGAAACTCTCGGTGCTGCAGCAAGGCAATCGGAGCTGCGTCCAACGCTCCCGACATGTACACGGCGGTCGCTGCAACCTGTGCCGGCCGGGCCAGCTCGATGCGCCTGCGCAGCTCAGGAAAAGTCAACCCCTCAGCCTCCTGGTGCAGCGTCAGAAGTCGTAGCCTTAGCCACCGGCGAGCTCGTCCAAAGCCTGCCGCACACTCATCCTGGAATCCACAAGCGCCTGCCGTGCCACATCCGCTCCGACTCCAGCGAGCAGCATGACTATCGCTGTTCGCATCTCCCAGCCAGCTTCCTCAAGGGCGGGGCCGGCCACGGCCAGGCTCACGTCAGCGCCACTGGCCACGATCTCGACAGCCCGCCTGCGCAGCTTCTCGTTGGTCGGCTGCATGCCCACCATCAGGTTGCGCCAGGCACCGCCCAGTTGCACGAGCGCAGTGGTGGACAGCGAGTTCAGGGCGATCTTCTGCGCGGTCCCGGCGGCCAGGCGGGTCGAGCCGGCCAGAACTTCCGGGCCAGTCGCCAGCAGCACGGGAACTTCCGCGACGCTGAGTAGTGGCGTGTCCGGGTTGTTGGCGATGCCGATGGTAGCAGCTCCCAGCCCGCGTGCACGGCGGACACCAGCGACGGTGTAGGGCGTGCGGCCACTGGCTGCCACGCCGATCACCACGTCAGCAGCGCCCACCTCGGCCGCCTCGACCTCGTTAACCGCAGCGCCGTCATCGTCCTCGGCCCCTTCGAGCGCACGCGAGCCGGCCTCGGCGCCGCCCGCCATGAGCACGACAGTCCGGTCGAACGAGAACGTCGGCAGCAGTTCAGCGGCGTCCTGCACGGCCAGGCGGCCAGAGGTGCCCGCTCCGATATACACGATGCGGCCGCCGTCCCTAAGGCGCTCCACCATCAGCCGGGCGGCGTGCTCCAGTGCAGGCTGGGCGTCGGCCACGGCTTCGACCGCGCGGCGATTACCCTCGACGAGAAGGGACAGGATGTCGCCCGATTCAAGCGCGTCCAGGTTCTGAAAGTCACTGCTGATCTGTTCGGTGTCCATGCGCATTTACTCGCTCTCCGGCAGGTCACGTTGCCGTTTACTGGCGTGATGGTATCACCGGCGGGTGCTCATGCGGCAGAGTTATGCTCACCGGCATGACGGATGTAACCTCACTGCTTCAGTCCGCAAGAGTGCCCGGAGCGGTCGCCAGCTGGGGCGATGCCGGCGGTGCAATTTCCACGGCAGTTTCCGGAGTAACCAGTCAGGGCGGTCCGCGGGTTACCGCAAACACCCGCTACGACCTTGCCTCGCTCACAAAGGTCGTGGCTACGCTGCCGGCCGTCCTGAGGCTGGCGAGCGACGGTGAACTGGACCTTGACCGGCCACTGCGGGCTTACTTCAGCAACGCCGGTTCGGGCCAGGAGCCTTCGCTGGGCGACGTGACGGCCCGGCAGCTCCTGAGTCATTCGGGCGGGCTGCCCGCGTTCAGCCGCGTGCACACCATCACCCGCGACAGGCTCATCGCTCTCGCCGCCAGCCTGCAGACACCGCTTGATGCGGAACCCGGCAGCGGACCGGCTGTCTACAGCGACGTCGGCTTCATGC
>CALDPK010000066.1 GCA_937911855.1 uncultured Trueperaceae bacterium
CAGGGAACTCGAAGTGCACGCCCGGCAGCAGGGTCAGGAACAGGCTGTCGCCCGCGGGCTGCTGCGTGAGGTCCGCGCTGGACAGGGCGCGTGCGGCGGCCAGCAGGTTGTCGCCCTGATGCTGAAGGGTGTCAGCAGAGAGGTTGTCCAGGTTGTCCAGTGGCGTGTGGTAGTGACGAGCACCTCCGATCGCAGCGAAATTCAGTCCCTGCAGTCCGGCTTCACGGTAGACGGAGAAATCCGTGTCATTCGGCAGGTTCCTGTAGAGCTCATAGTAGAGCGAGTTCATCACTGCGCCCGGGGCTTCCTGGGCAAAAGCCCGGATGATCCAGGCATTGTTCTCGTTCGTCTCGAAAAGCAGGCTCTGGCCCGAAGTCCCGCGCGCCTCCACGTTCACGACAGCCGCCACGTCCGTGAATGCTTCATGCCGCGTGAAACCCTCGGCACCAAGCAGCCCGACTTCCTCGCCGTCAGTAATGACGAACAGCAGCGGGTGAAGCCAGTCAGCATCACGTTCCAGGCGCGCCACTTCGAGCAGGGCAGCCACGCCCGCCAGGTCGTCGGCGATGCCCGGTCCGGCACCCACCGAATCGTGATGCGCTGTCATCAGCACCGACGGTTGCCCGGCCGTTCCGGGCAACCGGGCGATCACGTTCGTGACGAAACCGCAGCTCGCCCATGCCGCGCGGCACGCGAACACTTCCTGCTCCTCGACCTGATAGCCCAGCGCTCCGAACTCGCCCGTGATCAGCTCACGCGTTGCAGCGTTCGCTGCAGAGCCAACCGGCCGCGGCAGCTGATCGCCGGCCAGTCGCTCCAGGACTACGAGTGCGGCGGCCGCTGAGAACTCGCTGTCACTGTTGTCTGCGCGGGCAGAAGGCGGGGCCAGCAGGATGGCGCTGAGCCATGCTGCCAGCGCAAGAACGAGCAGACCGGCTATGACGAGGAAGGCGTTTGAGTTGAGTCGTGACATCAGCAGGCACGCTAGCACGACCCCGGAATCGCCGCGCGGCTCACTGCGGCCGCGCCTGCATAGGCCGGTTTATTCTGTGTATACTGTTCCCCGCTTGAAAATTACGAGGGTCCTCTGCAGCAGACAGGAGGACAGGGGGAAACATGCGGTCTACCTTTCTGGCATCACTCGCCACGCTCCTGGCGCTGGCCTTCGCTGCTTCCGCACAGGCGCAGGACGAAGTTGCAACCAGGATGTTCCTGCCGGTCCATGAAGCCGACAACCTGGCGCGCACGCGCATGGTCGTCGACGACGCGGGCGGCATCCACATGGCGCTGCCATCCATAACCGGAAACGGCTTCCACTACGCCTACTGCCCGCCCGGCTGCACCGGCAGTGAACAGGTCTCCGAAATCAGGTTCGAAACGGAATCAAACGGCGTCGGGCTTTCACTGGCCCTCGATCCCCAGGGTCGCCCGCACATCGTGGTCGACGATTACCTGGCCCTGCTGTACGCCTGGTGCAGCGGCGACTGCACGCTCGCGGCCGACTGGAACTTTGGCACGCTGGCAACCTATGACCAGGCGGATTTCGAGATCAGCGGCAACGCCCTGGCGATCGGCCCGGACGGTCAGGTCCACTTCCTGCAGCACGCGCGGCGCGCGATCCTGTGGGAGGAACACTCGACGTGGTACGCCACCTGCGGCAGCGACTGCCACCTGGCCGGCAACTGGCAGCGTCACCTGATCGAACCGGAACAGAGTTTCCTGTATCCAGACCTGACGGTCCGGGCTGACGGCACCCTGGCGGTCGGCATGCTCGCGAGCGCCAACCCGGAGCTGGGCCTTGAGAACCCCATCGTTGCCTACATGGAATGCAGCGTGAACTGCGCAGACGGCGACAACTGGATCGGCGTCGGCCTGTTCGACGCGCACGACCCGTGGTGGAGCGAGGATGTGCCCGGCGCGGTCGCCCTGGAACTGACTGCTGACGGCAAGCCCCGCATGGCCTCACGCGCACTGATCGAGGACGGCACCTCGGTGCTGGCCTTCATGGCCTGCGACGCCGCTGACTGTCTTGCCGACGACGCCTGGCACATCGAAGGTCTGGTCGACTCCTCGGATAACTCTTTCGGGTCCGGTCTGCACCTGGCGCTGGATGACGCGGGCCAGCCGCACATCGCCTACACCGTCAGCGGCACCATCCTGCAGGTGTTCTGCACCGCTGACTGCGCAGGCCCGGGCGGCGCGTGGGACCTGTCAATCATCGAATCCGGCAGCGAGATCGAGGAAGACGACATTTTCCTCTACACGAACTGCGTGATCGGCGCCTGGTTCCTGAAGGATCCCCAGATCGGCCTGCTGCCTGACGGCCGCATGGCTGCGCTGTACACAGCCGAGGATTACAGCTTCGGTGGCGTCAGTTCAGACCCCCTGAAGCCGGCGTGCCCGGTCGGGGTCGACATGTCGCTGGGCCGCCTGTCACTGCTGGGTCGCTGAGAACCACTGCGGCCGGAATGGAAGGCAGTGCCCATTCCGGCCGTACGGAACGTGTGACATGATGGGGTGAAGGACCCCTGATGGCTTTCCCCAGAGATATTCATGTACACCGTTGACCTGCAGCAGATCGTCAAAGACTTCGCGGAACTTCCCTCGGAGCGGGAGGCACTGCTCGAGGCGGTGCCGCAGTACATAGAACGGCACTTCAAGGCGGTCGGCATCGTCAGCGTCCTGTTCGACGGGAAGCTGCGGGTGCTCAGATCCAGCGACCCGGCTGTCGAACCGGGGGCTGAGCCGCCGGCATGCGAGCAGTTCCAGGAAGCCCTGAGTGCAGGTGAACAAGGTTTCCAGGCCGAATCACATGAGCTGCCGGACACTCCCTACATCTCGGGGAACATCATCCGGGAAAACACCCTGCCGGTAGCTGTCGTGCAGCTGCACCGCGCAGAACCGTTCCAGGCCAATACGATCGGCATGCTGGAGCTGTTCTCCGAACTGCTCAGTTCCAAACTGTCCCTGCTGTCAAGCTCGACGCAGGCGGGAGCCCTGGCAGAGCTGGCCACCACGCTGTCGGCCGCTGATTCCGTGACTGAAGGGGCCCGGCTGGCCCTGGAGATAATCGCCCGCTTCACGAACGCTGAGGCTGGCGTGATCGTACAAGCGGAACGGGGCGTCATGAAAACGCTTGCCCGCTTCGGCTATGAGCCAGCGCCGGACAGGGCGGTGGCACTGGGCATCGGGCAGCCGTACCCCGCCGGTCTCGCCTGGCGCGCCTGCATCACCGGTGAGGTCCAGAACCTGGCGGTTGACGATGGCACGGATGAACCGCTGGCCGTTGAGCTGACCGTGGTTCAGCCGCTGGGCTGGCGCGGAACGTACCGCTATGCGCTCGTGCTGCGGCTCAAGCCGCGACTGCTGATCACTCCGGCAGACCAGGGCCTGTTCGAGGCGATGTCGACCCAGCTGCACCTGGCCCTCGACAGGCTGCAGACTGACGTCGTTCAGGACCGGCTGCTGAGCCTGCAGGAGGCGGTGGTTGATTCCGATGCCCGGGACCTGTTCCAGCGGATCATGCAGGACGCCGTCGACCTGGTGCCAGGCGCGCAGTCGGGCTCACTGCTGATGCGCAACAGCCCGGAGCAGCCTTTCCAGTACCGCGCAGCCATCGGTTACGACCTGGAGGGACTCAGAAACGTCGAGTTCGACGTGGACAACATGCTCAAATGGTACGGGCGGAGCGTAGAGGAATGGGAACAGGGTGAACCCCGGGTACTGCGCGAATCCGCAGCCCTCAGCATCAGGGACAGAAGCTACCACGCCATCCGTGAACGTGAATTCGTAAGCGGAACCGAGCGGATCAAATCCAACATCTGCATGCCGGTCGCCTTCCGTGGTGACGTCCTGGCCTTCATCAACCTGGATAACCATTACGACAACGACGCTTTCGGCGACGACTCGTACCGGGTGTTCAGGCTGTTCGCACCCGTTGTTTCCAGCATGCTCGTCGTGGCCCGGCAGCGCGACCGGATCTTCGACCTGGCGCACACCGACCAGCTGACGCACCTGCCCAACCGCCGTGGCTGGGATCTGGCGCTCGCGGGCCTGCTGAAGCGCTCCGAGGAACTCACTGAGCCATTCGTCCTCCTCGTGGCGGACCTGCGCAACTTCAAGGCAGTCAACGACTCGTTCGGACATGATGAAGGCGACCGTGCGCTGCAGCTCGTTGCGCGCACGTTGGTGGAGAGCGCACGCATCGGCGATACGGTGTCCCGCTGGGGCGGCGACGAGTTCGCGGTGCTGCTGCCCCGGACTGACGCGGCCACCGGCGAGCAGGTCGCCGAGCGGCTCCGGGCGGCCATCAGGCAGCTCCGCATGGGAGACGTGAAACTCGGTATCGATATCGGTGTGGCCGCTTACCCAGACGACGCCACCTCAGCCGAGCAACTGCTGCAGCTCGGCGATGAACGCATGTACCAACAGAAACGGCAGCGCAACTGAACCGTGGCGGGCAACTGCACGGAACAGGACCACTCCGTTATGATTCACGCATGCTAGAACCCGGCACCAAGGCACCGGATTTCATCCTCCCTGATCAGGCCGGCGCCCGCATCCGGCTGGCTGCCTATCACGGCAAGCCCGTCGTGCTCTTCTTCTATCCCCGTGACAACTCCCGCGGCTGCACGAAGGAAGCGTGCGCGTTCCGCGACGACTACTCCGAGTTCCGCAGCCTGGGCGCCGCCTTGCTGGGAGTGAGCCGCGATGACAGCGAATCTCACGCCCGGTTCCGTAAAGCCCATGACCTGCCGTTCCCGCTGCTCAGCGATCAGGATGGTGAGGTTGCCAGTAAGTTCGGCGTACCGAAGTTCCTGGGTATGGTGCCGGGCCGCACCACTTTCGTGATCGACTCCGGCGGCATAATCCGGATGGCGTACAGCAACATGTTCAACGCAGCGAGTCACAGCGCCCGCGCGCTCGAGTACGTGCGCAGGCTCACAGCAGGCGATGCCGGACAGGCAGCCGAGTCGATGGGAGCATGAATATGGACAGTCGGGACACCAAAACCAGCAGGAACATCGCCGTGATAGTCGGCAGCCTGCGCAAGGAATCGATCAACCGCAAGCTCGCCAGGGCGCTCGTGAAACTGGCACCTGAAGGACTCGAGTTCGAGTTCCTGGACGTGGGCAGTCTGCCCCATTACAACGAGGACCTTGAGCAGGCTGTTCCGGAAGTCGTCGCGTCGTTCCGTCAGAAGGTGAAGGCTGCGGACGGCTTCATGTTCGTCGTTCCCGAGTACAATCGCGGCGCGCCCGGCATGGTCAAGAACGCGCTGGACTGGGGATCCAGGCCACCCCGCGAGAGTGGCTGGGCCGGCAAACCCGCTCTGCTGGCCGGAGCGTCAGGCGGCGCGATAGGCACCGCAGCGATGCAGGTACACCTGCGCGCCATCCTCAGCAGCATGGGCATGCACGCGATGGGCCACCCCGAGGTCTACATCCAGTACAAGAAAGACCTGATCGACGAAGACTCGAATGTCACCGTAGAGGGAACCAAGAAATTCCTGACCACCGTCATGGCGCGTTTCGGCGAGTGGGTCAACCGCTTCTGAACAGCTGACACCATACAACCGGGATATTTGCCCAGTCCCATGTGATAATTGTCGGGTCATTCACGGCAATGTACCGCTAGACTCGCGGCATGAACTGTCGCAATCAAATGGGGCTGATACGGCGACGCAGTCATGCCGGATCACAGCGCAATCACGCGGGGATTGCCATGATCACTGTTCTTTTCGTGACCGCTGCAGTGCTGCTGCTGGCCATCACCTTCTCCGTGATCGCGATGTCCGAACGGCGTTCCACGGCGTCCAGCGTGATGACCGAACGGGCCATCCAGCTGGCTGATGCCGGCAGCGAACGCGCCCGCCGGACGGTTGTTCACGAGTTCAACAACACCTTCCTGTCGATTGCCAACTTCCTGCGTTCGGTAGCTGACGGCAACGTGGAAGGCCTGGCCGGCGTCAAGTCCGTGATGGTTGAGGACACCGAGGTCCACTGGCAGGTGGTCGGCGTATCGGACCCCAGTGCGGCCTTCGGCTGGATCGACGTGGCTTCCACAGCGCGCCTGGGCGGTGACGCCGTGCAGACGGTCGTGCGCCGCATCGGCTTCGGTGCCAGCAGCACCTTCAACCTTGCGATGCTGTCAGAAACCACCGACTGCATGTTCTGCCACCTGCGCGTGAACGGCGACGTCGGGAACCTTGTATTCATGCGGCCTGGGTGGGGTAACGAAGGGGGCAGCGGGCGCGGATCAGGCGGCAGCCAGAACGGGCTGGGCGAATCCATCATCCGCGGTAACGTGTTCGCTGCACAAAACGTGACCAATGACCAGACCAGTAACAACAGGCTCAATGGCGCCAGGGTTACTGGGGTCATAGAAAGATATTCAACGAACGCTTCGCTTCCTGTTGACCTTGATAACGACGGCATCGCAGACTTTCCGCCGATTGACCGTGAGGTTGCCATCCTGAACGCACTGGGAACGGTGGGCGGTGGCGTAGGAAATTGCGTCGTCCCCATCGGTTCAACTTTCAGCGGCAGCTGCTCTGCAGGAGTTTCACGTTCCGGCGCCATTGACGGGAACCTGATCCTGGTCGGCACCAGGGACAACCCGATTGATCTTTCCGGAGATATATGGGTTGAAGGCGACGTCATAATCAAAGGCTTCGTAACCGGTCAGGGCGCAATCTACTCTGGCCGCAACGTGTACCTAGCGGGAGACGTGCAGACCGTCAATGCGCCATATCGTGTGGTGAATGGAATATGCGAGAACGAAGCCGGTCAGCCTGTTCTAACGGCTGCAGACATGACGGCTACCGGCTTCTCGCCGGAAGATGCCTGTGCGCGTCGGGCCATTGCAGATGAGACAGATGCGCTGCGGATCGCTGCCAGGGGCAGCATAGTGGTCGGTGACTACACCGAATATGACGCCGATGGCTACCTGAAAGCCCCCGTCGACCGGCAATCGAGTGAGTTTTACCGGCAGCAATTTGGATTTTCCAGGGGCAGTCATAGAGCTTTCGATCCT
>CALDPK010000067.1 GCA_937911855.1 uncultured Trueperaceae bacterium
CGCCCGGCACCTCCTCGAAGTAGCGCACGCAGCGCTTGCAGTGGATGCAGCGCTCGCGGTCCAGCGTGATCAGTTCACTCAGGGGGTGGTGCTTCTCGGACTGGCGTTTGGCGAACTGGAAGCGCGATATGCCGTTGCCGTACTCGTAACTGCGGTCCTGCAGTTCGCAGGCGCCGCCCTTGTCACAGGTGGGGCAGTCGAGCGGGTGGTTGATGAGCGTGAGTTCGACCATGTGGTCCTGGGCGCTGCGCACCGTCTCGGACAGGGTGTCGATGACCATCCCTTCCATCACGGTGGTGGTGCAGGTCGCCATCGGGTTGGGGAACCAGAAGATCTGCGGCTCGCCGGTTGCCTCGTCCAGGATCCAGTTGCCGTCACGGTCCTTGCGGGGTGCGCCCACGCGCGCCAGGCACATGCGGCAGGCACCGATGGGTGACATGTACTCCTGCGAGCAGAAGTACGGCACGTCATGCCCGGCTGCGAAGACCGCGTCGATGGCGCTGGTTCCCGGAGCCAGGTCCAGCTCGATCTCGTTGACCCTGACCTTCATCACTGCCACCGGTCCTTCGCGGGGTACATGCTGGTGCCGTGGTGGGCCAGGTGGTCGTACTCGTCGCGGAAGTACTTGAGGCTGGCGAGCACCGGTACGACGCAGGCGTCGGCCAGCGGGCAGAATGCCGTGCCCTTCACTCGGCTGGCGATGTCTTTGATAAGTTCGACGTCGTCAGGCGTGCCCTGGCCACTGAGCAGCTTGCGGTAGATCTGCGGCAGCCAGGTGGCGACGCCTTCGCGGCACGGGGTGCACTTGCCGCATGATTCGTGCGCGTAGAAACGGACGATGTTGTACATGGCATCGACGATGCACTTGTCTTTGGGGATGAGGATCATGCCGCCGGTACCGAGCATCGAGCCTGCCTTGGCGACTGCCGAGAACTCCATGGGCAGGTCCAGGAACTCGTCGGTGAAGGGGAACAGCGGGCAGCTTGTTCCGCCGGGGATGAACGCTTTCGCTTCGGTTTCAGGCCCGCCGCCCAGGTCGAAGATCGCTTCGCGGAAGGTGGTGCCCATGGGCACTTCGAACACGCCGCGGTTCCTGAACGGTCCGGACAGTTCGATGTGGTGGATGCCCTTGGTGTCCTCGGTGCCCATCATCGAGTACCAGCTGGCGCCGCGGTTGATGATGTGCACGGCGCTCGCGATGGTGGTGACGTTGTTGATGGTGGTGGGCAGGCCGTAGACGCCCGCCCCGGCAGGGAACGGCGGCTTCAGGCGCGGATTGGCGCGGAAACCTTCGAACGAGTTCATGAGCGCGGTTTCCTCGCCGCAGATGTAGGCACCTGCGCCGCGGTGCAGGATGATGTCGAAGTCGAAGCTGCTGCCCAGGATGCCCTTGCCGAGTATGCCGGCGGCGCGCGCGTCATCGATCGCTTTCTCAAGCCTTCTGTAAGCAGTGAAGTACTCGCCGCGGATGTACAGCACGCCGATGGTTGCGCCTATGGCGTAGCCGGCGATGATCATGCCTTCCAGAAGCTGGTGCGGATCGTCCTCGAGCAGGTAGCGGTCCTTGCAGGAGCCGGGTTCGCTTTCATCGGCGTTGCAGAGGATGAAGTGCTGACGGCCTTCGGGCCTGGGCATGAACGACCATTTGACGCCGGTCGGGAAGCCCGCTCCACCGCGGCCGCGCAGGCCGGACGCCTTCACTTCGTCGATGACCTCGGCCGGGCTCATTTCGTTGACCACCTTGCGGGCTGCTCCGTAGCCGCCGTGTCCCTGGTAGTAATCAAGCGTCCAGGCGTCCTTGATGCCGACGTGTCTGTAGAGGGTGACCTCGAAGCGCGGGTCGCTCCTGGAGGTGATCCGGTCCTGGACAGTTTCTGTGGTGTTCACTGACCAGCTCCTTCCTTGGCGATGTCGCCGCTGCGCACGTACTTTGGTTCCGGTACGACGTCCCTGCGCAGCGATTCGATGAGTTCGCCCACGTTCTGCCGGGTCATGGCCTCGAAGTAGGTGTCGTTGAGCTGAAGAACCGGCGCTGTTGTGCAGGAGCCCAGGCATTCCACCTTCTGGAGGCTGAACTTGCCCGCTGCGTCCGTCTCGCCGTCGACCAGGCCGAGTTCTTCGGACAGCCAGTCGTACATGCTGTCTGCGCCGGCCAGTGAGCATGACAGCGTCGCGCACACCTGCAGGTGGTATTTGCCGACCGGCTGGTCGTGATATGTGCTGTAGAAGCTCATCACGCCCTTGACTTCGGTGGCGCGCACGCCCACGATGTCGGCGATCTCGGCGATGCGTGCATCGGAGATGTGCCGCTCGACGTTCTGCACTTCCCAGAGCAGCGGCATTATGGCGCTGCGGCGGCCGTACTCCGGGTAGCGCCCGAGAATCTCAGTGAGGCGTTCCTGCCGGTTGGCGAAGAACGGCTCGACGGTGTTCAGTTCGATCACTTGTCCACGTCTCCCAGTACCGGGTCGAGTGAAGCGATGTTGATGACCATGTCCGCGAACAGGCCACCCTTGCAGGCTGCTTCGGTGACCTGCAGGTTGATGAGGCTGGGCACCCTGACTTTCACGCGGTAGGGCATGGAACCGCCGTCGGATACGAGCCAGTAGCCGAGCTCGCCGCGCGCGCTTTCGGTGGGCACGTAACTTTCGCCCAGCGGCGGGTGGAATCCTTCGGTCACGAGTTTGAAGTGGAAGATGACAGCTTCCATCGATGTTTCGAGTTCGTGACGCGGGGGCAGCGAGATGCGGCGGTCCGGGTCCTTGATGGGTCCCGGCTCGAGCATGTCAAGTGCCTGCTCGATGATTTTCAGGCTTTCGGCCATCTCCTGGAAGCGAACCATGAAGCGGCTCCAGGTGTCGCCGGCGTCGTAGCTGATGACATCGAAATCGTAGTCCTCATAGCCGGCGTACGGCCGCGCCTTGCGCCAGTCGAGCGGTACGCCGCTGGCCCGCAGGTTGGGTCCGGTCAGGCCGAAGTTTATGGCCGTCTCGCGCGGGATCACGCCGATGTCTCTGGTGCGGGTCCTGAAGATCGGGTTGCCCATGAAGAAGTCGTTGTACTCGTCCATCTTGGCCGGGAACAGTTTTATGAACTCCCTGACGAGCTCTTCGAAGCCTTCGGGCGTGTCGTAGCTGAGCCCGCCGATCCTGAAGTAGCCGTAGTTCATCCGGACGCCTGATACCAGCTCGAATATGTCCAGGATCAGTTCGCGTTCCCGGTACGTGTAGAAGAACGGTGTCAGCGCGCCCATGTCCAGCAGGCCTGTGCCCAGGAAGACGAGGTGGCTGGCGATGCGGTTCAGTTCGTTGAGGATCACGCGGATGCGCTGGGCGCGGACCGGCACGTTCGCGCCGATGAGCTTCTCGGCGCTGAGCACGTAGGCAAGGTCGTGCGCGAATCCGTTCACGTAGTCCATGCGGTTGGAGTAGGTGACGCACTGCTGCCAGGTGCGGTTCTCCATCGTCTTCTCGAAGCCGGTGTGCAGGTAACCGATCTGCGGCTTGATCGCCATGATCCGCTCGCCGTCCAGGTCGACTACCAGCCTGAGCACCCCGTGGGTCGAAGGGTGCTGCGGTCCGACGTTGATGCGCATGAAGCGCGTCTGGAACTCGCCGTGAGCTTCGCCCAGCTCGCGGGCCCTGGTCAGGTCTTTGGCTGTGCTCACTGTTCTGATTCGTCCTTTGGCAGCCTGAACCTGTCGGAGCTCGTGACGCCGGTGCGGGCGCCGCCCTTCCAGCCTGTCAGGCCGGGGTCGAGGCCGGCGAGGCCGGCGCGGAAGCTGGGCGGGTCGATGAAGCGGCCGTCGTTGAAGAGCGTCGGTGTTTCACCGAGCGGGAAGTCCTTGCGGTGCGGGTGGCCGATGAGGTCCTCGGGGGTGAGCAGCTTGCGCAGGTCGGGGTGCCCGTCGAAGGTCACACCGAACATGTCGTACACCTCGCGCTCCATGAAGTTGGCGCCCTGCCACATGTGGGTTGCAGTGGGCAGGGTCTCGCCTTCATCCAGGTGAACGCGCAGGTAGCGGCGCGCGCTGCCGTCGATTTTTGAGAGCGAGTAGGTGATGCTGAACCGTTTGCCCTGGTGGCGCGGGTAATCAAGCCAGTCGATGCCGAATATGTCAGCGATGAGCTCGAAGCCGGCCAGACGGGCCTCGGCAAGTGCAGTCAGTACTTCATCGCGCTCGATTATCAGGAAGCGGTCCTGATCAGCGAGCAACAGCTCGGGGATCATCCTGCCCAGCCCTCGACCATCGGGAGTTTGACGCCATCCTGATCGAACGTTTCACCGCGCACCTTCTTCTGGAGCTGCTGTACGGCAAAGATGAGCGCTTCGGGACGCGGGGGGCAGCCCGGCACGAACACGTCCACGGGCACGACCGAGTTCACGTTCTGGACTATGGCGTAGTTGTTGAACATGCCGCCCGAGGAGGCGCATGCGCCCATCGAGATGACCCATTTGGGGTCCGGCATCTGGTCGTACACCTGGCGAAGGACCGGAGCCATCTTCTGGCTCAGTCGGCCGGCGACGATCATCAGGTCGGCCTGGCGCGGGGTGGCGGCGAAGCGCTCCATACCGAACCGGGCGAGGTCGTAGTCGGGGGTGCCCACGGCCATCATCTCGATGGCGCAGCAGGCCAGACCGAAGGTCGCCGGCCACACCGAGTGCTGGCGCAGGTGTCCGGCCAGCCCCTCGACGGTGGTCAGCATGATGCCGCCGGGAATCTTGTCCTCAAGACCCATGG
>CALDPK010000068.1 GCA_937911855.1 uncultured Trueperaceae bacterium
GGATCGAGTGCGTCGCCGCCGACCAGCAGCCAGTCCAGCCGCTCGAACGCCGGCACATAGGAGTTTGATACGAATCCGGCCACAAGAAGCAAGACACTGGTCACCTGAGCGAACGCCATGCCCCCGAGGTCGTATAGGAGGGTAACGAACACCCCCAGCGCGATGCTCGCCAGAACCAAAAACCCGAGTGCCCAGGCCGCATTGAGGCGCTGGAAAATCTCGGGTCCTGTAAAGATTGCGGCGAGCACGACAAGGCCTGCGCCCACCACGCAGGCCACCAGTGGCAAGGATGCAGCCCTTAGCAACCTGGCTCCGGCAACAGTGGTTCGGGCGACCGGCAGCATGTTCCAGAACCGCTGACGCTGCTCGTTGCGTTCGACGTTGATCAACAGGAAACAGAATACGGGTGTTATGGGCAGTAGCCCAAGCGTCATGAAGGCCAACACAGACGGGACGGCTGTCAGGTCTCCTGCTTCGATGAACGGCAAGGAGCTCATGACCAGAAGGACGAGGCTCCAGGCGAGCACGCTGGCCAGGTTGTAGGTGAGTTCAGTGCCAGCAATTTTAAGCATTTACAGCCTCCGGCAAGTCGGGCGCCGGCCGCCAGGTGGCAGGGGTTCCACTTTTGAGCACCTGCACAGAAATTTCCTCAAGTGACATACGGGTTGCGTTCAGCTGATTCGCTCCGAGTGCCCGGAGCTGATCTTCAAGTCGGGCAAAATCAGGGGTTATGGCGCTGTGCAGTGAGCCTTGTACCTGATGTTCCGATAGCAGCGCAGCTGTTGCTGCGGGAAGTTTCGGCGTGCCCATCCGGAATGTGAGCCGGCGCCAGCCCGCCTCGAGCTCGTCACGATCAGCCTGCAATATCAGCTGCCCATTGCGTATGAAAGCCAGCTCATCCGCCAGTCTGCTGACGTCAGAGAGGATGTGGGTCGAATAGATCAAGGTCGGACCGTCTTGACTGAGGTATTCGAAGAGTACGTCCAGGAGCTCACTCCGGACGATGGGATCCAGACCTGAGGTGGGCTCATCAAGCAGCAACAACTGTGGACGCCGTGCCAGTGCAGAGACCAAAGCAAGCTTGACGCGATTGCCGCGGGAGAGGGTGGCCATCTTCTTGTCAAGCTGCACGTCCAGACGCCGAACCAAGTGATCCTGAAGTTCGTTGGACCAGTGAGGATAAAAAGAGGCGATGAACCTCAGGTTCCTGCGCCCGCTCCACTTTTCGAGGAACGGCTGCGTGTCTGATGCATAGCCTATGCCCAGATTGATTTCCGGTTTGTGGGGTCCCTGCAGAACCCCGAGCACCTCCACCTGACCGGCGGCAGGGCGGCTGACCCCTGCCAGCAGATCCATAAGGGTGGTTTTGCCCGCTCCATTGGGACCGATGAGTGCCACGGCTCGACCTGCCTTTATTTCCAGGTCAACGGGTCCGAGTGTGAAGCCGGGATAGCGCGTGAGCAAACCGTGAAGTCTGATTGCCTGACTCACGAAGGCACTCCATCCAGTTGACGACCGACACTGGCCAGTATTTCATTGGCACTCAACCCTTCAGCCAGTGCCTGTTCCAGCTGTGGCTGGATAGCTTCTTCGAAACGTGCCACTGCCAGTCGCCGCCGTTCAGCCGCCGGAAGTGTGACCACCTGGAACCCCTTGCCCCGCCTTGCCAGAATCAAACCGTGTCGTTCGAGCGTTTCATATGCCCGCTGCACAGTGATGACACTGACTTTCTGCCCGGCGGCAAGACCGCGTATGGAAGGTAATTCAGCCCCGTCTTCGAGGTCCCCTGACAATATCAGGGCGCGAATCTGCTGGACGATCTGATTCTGGAGTGTTTCGTTTGATTGGTCGCTGAGCTGGAGAATCACGGATTACCTCGCCATAAACAATGCATAGGTTGAGTATATACGCTATGCACAGTTACTGCCTAGTCAGTCGACTTGACCTTGACGTAACGTCAACCTTTATCCTCGGGTCATGGAGTGGTCGATACAGCAGATCGCGAAGTTGGCTGGCACCACAAGCCGCACCCTGCGGCACTACGACGAGCAGGGTCTGTTGACTCCGAGCCGGGTTGGCGCCAACGGGTACAGGTATTACGACGGGAAATCGCTGGTGCGGCTGCAGCGGATCCTGCTGTTCCGGGAGCTTGGCCTTGGCCTCCCCCAGATCAGGGAGCTTCTCGAGCGTGAAACCGACGAGACCAGCGCACTGCTGACGCATCTGGAAGTGCTCAGGCACGAGAAAGACCAGCTGAACCGGCGGATCGCTGCGGTCGAACACACCATAAATTCACTGAAGGAAGGGAAGCAGCTCATGGCAGAAGAGATGTTTGACGGCTTTGACCATACGAAGTACCGGGACGAAGTGGAGGAACGCTGGGGCAAGGACGCCTACGCGCAATCCGACCGCTGGTGGCGCGGCATGAGTCCCGACGAGCAGAAGAACTGGATGGAGCGGGTGGGGCAGCTCAATCGAGACTGGATCTCTGCCCATGAGGCGGGTTTGACCCCGGACTCAGCAGAGGCTCAGGAGCTGGCCGACAGGCACATCGCCTGGCTCCGCAGCATCCCCGGTACGCCTCGGACTGAGTTTGCCGGCTACATCGCGGGGCTCGCAGAGATGTACGTATCCGACGAACGGTTCGCAGCAAACTACGGTGGCCAGGACGGCGCCCGATTCGTTCGGGACGCACTGAACATCCGGATGAACAGGGACGCCTGATCTCACTGCTTCCGGGTTTCCGTCGCGACCCAGTCCAGATACGCCGGCAGACCACCCTGAGCCGGATACGCCACGACACAGGGCACTTCGAACGGATGCAGTTCCGTCACCCTGGCCTGCAGTTCTTCCAGGCGGTCCCGGGTCGTCTTCGCCCAGGCAAACACCTCGGGGCCGCTGACGATCTCATCGTCCCAGCGGTAGACCGAGCGGCCAGTCCCAAAGATGTTCACGCACGCTGCCAGGCGGCTGCTGACCAGATCACTGGCGATCCGGTCGGCAGCCGCTTCATCCGGGAACGTAAGGTATACGCCGACTACTTCTGTTGAATCATGCTGACTGTCCATATGCCCATCGTCACCGATTCCTGGCAGTACCGCTTCAGTGCGCGTTACCGTCCAGCTTTCAGCCGCGCCGCTACGGTGCCAGAGCCCGCAGGATGCCCGGCAGCTGGCCACGTGGCTGCACGCAATTGGGGCATGACCAATTGTGCCCGACCTGAACCTGCCCTATACTCCGCCATGGACGAGACAGGAAAACTTGAAGGAGCAGGCACACTGGAGCGCACCCCCGGTGGTTACCGGGTGCAGTTCGTGCGGACCTACGAGCGGTCGCAGGACGAACTGTGGGACGCGATCACCTCACCGGAAGGCCTGGACAGCTGGTATCCCACCAGATTGCGGACTGACGGCGTGGTGGGCAGCACCGTGAACGAAACATTCGAAGGCGAAGACGGGGTGAGGCTGCCCGCACCGCCCGGAACACTCACTGCTTACGAGCCGCCGCGACTGTTTGAGTACCGCACTGAAGGCCCTGTTGAAGCACCCGAACCTTCAACCCGGGGCCTCCAGACGATCCGCATGGAAACACAGTCAGGGCCAGATGGCGACAGCAGCACTCTGGTCTTCACCCACGACGTCGAATCTCTGGATATCGCCGTGGACGTCCTCGGGGGCTGGCATTACTGCCTGGAGTTCCTGGCACTGACAATGGGCACCGACGGTGAGCCGACGCGAGAGAACCTCGAACGTTTCAAGCAGTACTACCAGGCCATGGCCGGCACATCCGGTCAGCCGCGTGATGCTTGATCGCCGACTTCTGGTCTGCGAAACGCTTCAGGAGAGCGGGGGTGTTTCCGCCCTACTACTTGTAGGGAAGAAGGTCAAACCGAGAGTAGAAGTGCGATGAACGCGACGCCCACCTGGGCTGAGGAAGTCAATCTGAGAGCGGAATGGAGAAGTTGAAGTGAGAGTTTCCTAGAAGCCGGGCACTCCTGACCGGCAATTCGAGCAGTCTTTATCCTCGGACCAACCCGAAACTGAGGAACGCCCTCTCGGTACTCCAGCGTGCCCTGCAAGTGTGCACCCAGTTGTATTACATGTCATACTTGAAGCCTTGAGACGTCACGGAAGGATGTTGCACTATGTTGACCGTTAGATTGGAGCCTGAACTCGAAGCCCGACTGAATGAGTTGGCTGAAGCAACTGGTCGCTCAAAGAGTCACTACGTGCGCCAGGCGCTAGAAGAGTTCCTTGAGGATAGAGCCGACTACTTACTGGCCATCTCTCTTCTCGAAAGGAACGAACGCACCATTGGGATCAACGAGCTAAGGCACGAACTTGGCTTATGAACTGCGCTTCAGCAGTACGGCCGCCAAGCAATTACGTAAACTGGACCGTACCGAAGCAAGTCGCATAGTCGACTACCTCGAAGCCGTGGCGGATCTCGATGACCCCACAGTACGGGGCAAGAACCTGACCGGCGAATACAGCGGCATCTGGCGCTACAGAATCGGCAGCTATCGCGCCCTTTGCGATATAGACAAGAATGCCCTGAAGATCCTGACCCTGGAGATCAGCCACCGCTCAAAAAGTTACAGATGAACCAGATCAGCAACAGCATGACCAGCATAGTTTTCGCTGCAAGAGTTATACCGCTCGGCACCTTCGCACTCTCAGATGTGCTTCCGCACTGTCTCAGATAGGCCTCAACTAAACCTCCGCTGTATCAGTTAGAACTTCCGCTCTACAACTGGCTTACCCGCTGAGCGTCCCGATGATTGAGAACATCGGCAGGAACATACCCGCTACGATGAAGCCGACGATGACACCGAGGAACACGATGAGCATCGGTTCCAGCGCGGCGGTCAGGCTGCTGACGGCCTCGTCCACTTCGCGTTCGTAGAACTGCGCGATCTTCTCGAGCATCGAGTCCACCGCACCGGTTTCCTCGCCGATTGCGATCATGCTGCTGACGAGCGGCGGGAAAACGTTCGGGTAGCGGGTCAGCGTGTTGCTGATCTGCTCGCCGCGCTGCACGGCTTCTTTGGTCTCTTCCAGCACGTCTTCAACGATGATGTTGCCGGCCGTGCCCTTGGTGATGTCTATCGATTCGATGATGTTCACACCGCTGCGCAGCAGCAGGCCGAAGCGCTGATCCGGCCGGGCACGTACAATCCAGGCATGGCTAACAAGGGTAAGGACGGAACGAACGCGTTTTCCGACGGGCTGGCGACCGCGGTCACCAGCGTGCGTAACGGCGCCACCCGCCTACGCAACGCCATCGCTAGAGTCCTGCCAGGCGAGCGGCCGGAGTGGGTCGTGATAGAGCTTTCGGGACCGTTCCAACCGCGCAGAACCAAGCGCAAGTTCCTCTCGCCCGACGCCTTGCTGGGCAAGGAGATCACGCTCTCGCAGGAGGAACTGGAGGCGCTGATGACCGCTTTACTGGAGGCCGCATGGCTGAAGGGCGTGGTGGTGCGGCTTCAGGACCTGTCGCTGCAGCAGCAGGAGGCGTACTGGGCGGGGGTGAAGGCCGGCCCGGGGCCCGTCGGGTGAAAACCCTGCTGCTGTTCGCGCTCACCGCGGTTGCCGAAATCGTCGGCTGCTACCTGCCGTGGCTGTGGTTGCGCAAGGGTGCCAGCGCCTGGCTGCTGCTGCCGGCGGCGGTGAGCCTGGCATTGTTCGTCTGGCTGCTGAGCCTGCATCCCACGGCCGCTGGACGTGTGTATGCAGCTTACGGCGGGGTCTATGTCAGCGTGGCCCTGGTGTG
>CALDPK010000069.1 GCA_937911855.1 uncultured Trueperaceae bacterium
CGCCGCCGCCCAGTTGGACGCAGATGTTCTGCGCCGATACCGGCGCGCGGCTCCTGACGGACACCTTGGTGTGATCTTCGCGGGCCTTCAGGAAGATGGCCAGCTGCGTACCCTCGGCGTAGCGGATCATGCCCACGAAGTCGTCCGAGTCGCCTTTCTCGGCGGTCACTTCGGCTTCCATCTGGGGAGTCAGCCAGGCCAGGGCGGCAAGGCCGTCCAGCGGGTAGTCAAGCGTGCCCAGCACCAGTCCCAGCAGCTGGTAATAGCCTTTCGGGCGCCACTGCAGCCGGTCGGCCAGTTCCCCGTAGTTCAGGCCGGTCAGCAGCAGGTCAGAAGCAGCGGTCAGCACGGACGAGTCCGTGTTGGAGAAGCGGAAACTGCCGGTGTCGGTTATCAGGCCGGTCAGGCAGGGCGTGGCGATTGACGCGGTCCAGGTGACGCCCAGCTCATCGATCAGGTCCTTGACTATCTGACAGGTCGCTGCCTTCGACGGCTGCACGAGCGCCAGGTCCCCGAAACGGTCGTTGGTGCCGTGATGGTCGATGTTGATCGTGAAGGCTGCCGTATCCATCGTCTCCAGGCTGATCGCGTCGACGCGCGGGCGGTCAGCCACATCCAGCACGCACAGCAGCGTGTTCTCGGGCAGCGAGTCGAAGCGGGCCTGCAGTTCACCGGGTTCGAGCAGGAACTCCAGGTAGGGGGGAGGCACCATGGCCAGGCTCGTCTGCTTGCCCATGGCTGCCAGCGCCCGCTTGAGCGCCAGGGTGCTGCCCAGTGCGTCGCCATCAGGATCGACATGGCTTACCAGGGCTATGGGACCCTGCCAGTCGGCAAGCTGCCGGGCGATCTGCTGCAGTTTGCCCTGGTAGTCGGTTTCTCCGCTGTTGTCTACGAAACTGCTCATTACGCAAACTTTAACCCGGCGGTGCAATGCGCCAGACCCGTTCATGCACACTCAGCCCGCCGGGCGCTGCACGGTTTTCCCTGCAGGTCCGCTTCGCCTTGACCAGCCTCTTTGGCCGGTGTTAGTATCTTCTTCGCCCCAATTGCGGGGGCGATTAGCTCAGTCGGTTAGAGCGCGTCGCTGATAACGACGAGGTCGGTGGTTCGAATCCACCATCGCCCACCACATAAAGGGAAAGGCCGCCGGGAAACCGGCGGCCTTCTTGTTGTCTGCTCCGGTTACTGCGGGAACACGCTGCGGCGGCCGGCCAGCGTGAGCGGCAGTTCCGTGAGCTCATCACCGCGCTGGACGGTCAGGGTGACCGTGTCACCCACGTCGTATTCATAGATGAGCGCCAGCAGCTGATCGAAATCGGGCGTCGCGAAGCCGTTGAGTGCAACGATCACATCAGCCCTGACCGTGCTGCCCACCGGCCGTCCCGCGCCGTCCAGCACGGGCTGCCGTTCGAAGCTGCGCAGCCCGGCCAGTTCACCGGGTCCACCGGACTGCACCGGGCCGACCACCACACCGGGTGCTGAACCAAGCACGCCGCCTGCGTCAGCGGGACTGTAGTTGAATTGCAGCTGGAAGCCGATCACCGGTATGTCGCGCTGGCCGCCATCGGCAAGCAGGTTGTGCAGGGGTCCGCCCTCGAGGACGGGTACCGCGTACGACGTGTAATCAGGCCGGTCGAAAGCCTGGCGCACCAGCCGGGGAATCAGCCCCTGTTCTTCGGCGGTGCCGCCGGCAAGGAACGATATGTACGAGACGACGCCGACGACCTCACCGTTCGAGTTCAGGAGCGGACCGCCGGAATCACCCGGTGCCAGTGCGGCAGACGTCTCGATGGTTCCGCTGGCGAAGGAAGCCTGGCTGGCGGTCACGTTGCGGCGCAGGACGTAACCGGCGCGGTCCTGCAGGAAGTCGCGGCGTGAATTGCCGATGGCAACCACCTGGCTGCCGCTTATGGGCAGGCGGGTCGCGAGCGGCAGCCACTCGACCGGGCCGTCCACGGCCGCCTTCATCATGGCCACGTCGAGCACCGCGTCGAAGGCGACGAGCTCGAGGTCGTAGACGGTGTCGTCCAGGCCGGTCGCCCGGTACTCGACGGGGCAGTCCATGCCCAGCTGCTGCGCCCGCACCACGTGATACGCGGTGAGCAGGGTGCCGGCCTCATCGATGAAGAAACCGGTACCGACGCCCACGGGCCGGTGACCCTCCGGGGCCGTCGAACAGTGACTTTCGACCCGGACAACCGCGGGGCGGGCAGCCTCGAACACCTCCCGCAGCGGGCCCGTGGCCGCTACGACCGGTGGCGGACCGCCCTGGACGGTGGAAAGTTCGCGCTGCGGTTCGCCGGCTCCGGGAATGAGACCCCAGGCGACGAGGCACAGGAGCAGAAGCAGCAGCCAGGTGGTAAGCCTGGGCCGGCGGTGCTCGCGCGCTGGCTCATTCTCATGCATGTGCCCATTATGCCCAAGCTGCGGTTCACCGCGCGGTCAGCCATGCGACCGTGAAGGCAGGCGCAACAGGACCCGGCGCAGCCGGCCTGTATCATGAGCGCATGATCAGTACGCTTTATCTCGCCAAACCGCGCGGCTTCTGCGCCGGGGTGGTGATGGCCATCGAGGCAGTCGAGAACGCCGCCGCTGCCAACGAGGCGGCAGGCCGCGGGGAACTCCCCGTCTATCACGCGATCGTGCACAACGCCACGGTGGTCAACCGGCTGAGTGAAGAACACGGCGTTCACTTCGTGGAGGACCTGGGCGACCTGGAACGGATCCGCTCGGAGATCGGCACTGAAGGTCGCAAACTGGATGACACCGTGGTATTCAGCGCTCACGGCGTCAGTCCGGCCGTGCGTGAGCACGCAGCCAGGCTGGGACTCGCGACGATCGACGCCACCTGCCCGCTGGTCACCAAGGTGCACAACGAAGTGAAGAAGTACGTCCGTGAGGGCTACCACATCCTGCTGATCGGTGACAGCGCCTCCCACCAGGAGGTCATCGGCACTTCCGGCGAAGCCCCGGACGACACGACGCTCGTGGCTGTGGCCGGCAACCGCAAGCAGGACCCCCGGCTCGAGGACCCGTATACGGTGACGGTGCCGGACCCCGAGAAGGTCGTGGTGCTCACGCAGACCACCCTGTCGGTCGATGACACCATGCGCACCATCGACATCCTCAAGGAACGTTTCCCGGCCCTCATCACCCCGCCGCGCGACGACCTTTGCTACGCGACGAAGAACCGCCAGGATGCCGTGCGGCAATTGGCGCCGCGCTGTGACCTGTTCCTGGTCGTGACGAGCGATTACTCGTCCAACGGCATGCGCCTGCTGGAACTGGCGGAAGACCTGACGGGCAACGCCCGCCGTGTGGAGAGCGCCGCGGACATCCGGCCCGAGTGGCTGGAAGGCGTGAATTCGGTGGGCATCAGCTCGGCGGCCAGCACCCCGGATGACCTCGTGCAGGAGATAATCAGGTACTTCAGGAGCATCAATCCTTCTCTGAACGTGGTCGAGGAGGGTGAATGGGAGAACATCACCTTCCGCGCACCGAAGCGGGTGCCGGCTCCGGTCGCATGAGCAGCATGATCCCGCTGTCGGTCGCACCGATGATGGACATCACCGACAGGCATTACCGCAGCTTCCTGCGGGGAATCACCCGCCGCACCCTGCTCTACACCGAGATGATCACCGAGCAGGCGATCCGGTACGGCGACGCCGCCCGGCTCCTTGAGTTCGACGCTGCGGAGGAACCGCTTGTCCTGCAGCTGGGCGGCTCTGACCCGGACGGACTGGCAGAAGCGACCCGTATCGCCCATGAAGCCGGCTACCGCGAAGTGAACCTGAACGTAGGCTGCCCCAGCGACCGCGTCCAGAGCGGCCGATTCGGCGCCTGCCTGATGCTTGAGCCTGCTCACGTTGCCTGCCTGGTGACTGCGATGCGTGAAGCCAGCCCGATGCCGGTCACGGTCAAGCACCGCATCGGCATTGATGAGCAGGACAGCTACGAGGAGCTCAAGGCCTTCGTCAAGGAATGGGCGCTGCGTCACCCGGGCAACCCCCGCGCGAAGGCGGGTATGGATTGAGCAGGATACCGCAGGGAGGGTCCCGATGCCGCTCAAACTGGCCGAGGTGGTAAGCGAGATCCGCAGGGCTGGCCTTGAGGTCACCGAACAGGAGGTGATCGGCTTCGTGCAGCAGTCCTGGGTCCTGGTCAGTGGTGACCCGGAAGACTGGCAGGAAGGCTGGCGCTTCGACGAGGCCGATGCCGCAAGGGTCAAGCTGATCGTGGAGCTGAAGCGGGACCTGGAGGTCAATGAGGAGGCCCTGCCGGTCGTGCTCAACCTGCTGGACCAGCTCTATGGCCTGCACCAGGTCCTGGAGGACATCCGCGCCGCGGTCGACGGCCTGCCGCCCGCCCTGCGCCGAGAACTGGAATTCCACCTCGCCCGCGTGCCGAGGGAGTGAGTTCCCCGACCTCACCGCCTTGGGAGTGCAGGCAGGATGCCTGCGCCCCCAGGGGCCT
>CALDPK010000070.1 GCA_937911855.1 uncultured Trueperaceae bacterium
CGAGATCTTCGGGCACCACACGTACCTGCAGCTCGCCGACCCCCCCATCGGCGTGCTGCTGATCCTCGCCGCTTCGTCGATCGCCGTGCGCAGTTCGTCGTAGCTGCGCGTGACCGGAAATTGCGGGAACTGCGTCGCGATCGACTCGGGTGGATGGATGAAGAAGCCCGCGTCGGCCGCGCCGAGCATGCCGCCGTCGTCAGCGAACGCGAAGTGGGTCTTCAGCGTGTCCCGCGGGTAATTGGCGCCCAGGCGCAGGTTGTCCGTCATGGGTGGCGCGTCGATTATCTTGCCGGGGTTCATCAGCCAGTGCGGGTCGAAGGCGAGTTTTATCTGGCGGAACGCTTCGTACAGGGTGTCTCCGAACTGCGCGCGGTTCTCCTGGGAGCGGACCAGCCCGTCGCCGTGCTCACCGCTCCACGAGCCGCCGAACTGCTGGACGAGCTCGAAGACCGCGTCGTTGATCTGCTGGTACTTGCGCACACCTTCCGGGGTCTTCAGGTCGAGCAGCGGCCTTATGTGCAGAACGCCCACGCTGGCGTGCCCGTAGACGATCATGCGGGTGTTCATCCGCTTCAGCGTCTCGAACACCGCCGGCACGTAATGCTGCAGGTTCTCGGGCGGGATGGCTGCGTCCTCGATGCCGGCGGTCGGCTGTTCGGGACCCTTGATGGTGGAGTATACGCCCAGGCCGGCGCGGCGGAACTCCAGCACGTCCGCCTGAACCTTCGGGTCGATGGCGTCGACGATGCTGCCCGCCAGTGCGGCCAGTTCAGAGTCGCCGTGAAGGCGGGACAGGGCCACCAGCACTTCCTCGCCGGTCTGACCGTCGAACTCGACCATCAGGACCGTTTCCGGAGCGCCTTCGACCCAGTGCAGGAGTCTGGCGATGTCCGGGTTCTCAAGGCCCAGGTTCAGCATCACGTCGTCGATGAGTTCCACCGCCGATGGGCCGTGCCGGTTGATGAGCGGCACCGCCTTGAGTGCGGCCAGCATCGAGTCGAAATGCACCAGCGCCATCACCCGGTGTTTCGGGACGGGGTAGAGCCGCAGCTTCAGCTCCAGGATGAAGGCCAGAGTGCCTTCGGAACCGGCCACGAGCTTGGACAGGTTGAACGGCTTGTGACCCGTGAATTCATCAAGGTTGTAACCGCCCACGCGGCGCATGACCTTCGGGAAGCGCGCTTCGATCTCGGCTTCGTGCTGCGTGACGATGCCGTGGACGGTCCGGTAGATGTCACCGACGCGGTCACGCCGGGCGAGCTGCTGCTGCAGCCCGAATTCGTCAAGCTCATCCAGCCAGGCAGTGGTGCCGTCAGCCAGCAGCACCTTCATGGCCAGCACCTGGTCGACTGACTTGCCGTACTTGATGGAGCGCGTGCCAGCGGAGTTGTTGGCGACCATGCCGCCTACGTTCGCGCGGTTGGTGGTACTCACGTCAGGCGTGAACTGCAGCCCGTGGGGCGCCAGGTAACTGTTCAGCTGGTCGCGGACCACACCCGGTTCCACGCGCACCCAGCCTTGCTCCACGTTCAGTTCGATGATTCCGGTCAGGTGTTTGGAGACGTCGATGACCAGGCCTTCGCCGACCGCCTGGCCGGCCAGGCTGGTGCCGCCGCCGCGTGGCAGTATCGGCACGCGGTAACTGGCGGCGATCCTTACGGCCGCCTCGACGTCGGCGGTGTCAAGCGGCACCACCACGCCGAGCGGCACGATCTCGTAGGAACTTGCGTCTGTTGCGTAAATAGCCCGCATGCCGGCATCAAAGTGCACCTCGCCGCGGACTGAATTCTTGAGGTCCTGTTCCAGTAGCCTGGCGTTTTCAACCGTTATCTCAAAAGCAGCCGCCTCTTGGACGTTGCCTGTAATCGCGCCGTTCACCACGGCAGTATTGCACGCGTTTCAGCCGTGAAAACGGTTGTGGGCAGTGGTGTCGTCGCCGGCCGTCAGTCGTTCGGGTTCCCGAACAGCCGCCTGACGGCAACAGCGAAGCCTTCATCCGAGAAATGCCGGTAGGCGCTCACGAACGAAGCCAGCCGGTAACGTTCTATCTCGCAGGCCAGCAGTGTCGGCGAGGTCCACGGGTCGCGTTTCTGGCCCTGGCGCGCGAAACCGCGGTCGTCCAGCAGGTCCAGCTCCCGCAGTATCTCCCGCGCCAGGTTATTCCGTTCTTCCGACCAGGGCAGCACCGCTCCGCGTTTGATCAGAACCCAGGCCTTGCGGCTGTCGTTCAGGCCGGGCAGGCTCGCCTGGCGTCTGCGCAGGAGAGTCAGGGCGTCCTCGGTCAGGTCCAGCCAGATGTCGTCATGCTCGCTGAGCAGCTGGCTGAACGGCACTGCCAGGTCATGCAGGGAAGCGCCGAGCGGCAGTTCCTTAAGGTGCGGGCCGCTGCCGGCGGGTGGCGCGCCACGCGTGACGGTCGCCCTGACCTCGGGAACGGGGCCGCCGTCGTCCAGCAGGTCGAGTTGGCTGGCTTTGCGCAGGTCGTCCACGCGGAACTCCACTGACGTGACGCCGCGAAACTCCGCTTCAGCCAGGCTGACAGCAGCGTGCAGGTCGGAGCCGGGCGGGAACTCCTCGGCGCGGCGGCCGTTGCCCCACCACACGCCCTTCAGTCCCGCCAGCCTCAACTGCAGCGTGTTGGAATCCTTGCCCACTGCCCGGCACTGCTCGAGCAGGCCGCTGATTGCGAACACGGGTGCCGCCAGGCCTTCGCCCAGCGGTTCGAGCGATTCCAGGTTGCGCAGCAGTTCGCTGGAGGCGTCACCGTTGGCCAGCAGATGATCGACAGCGATCCGCGGCCTGGGCTCGGGATGCTGTTTCACGAACGCATGGATCGCCTTCTCGAACTCGGGGATGCTCGCCGCGTCAAGCGAGAAGCCGGCTGCCTGCATGTGCCCGCCGTAACCGATCAGGTGCTCCGCTGCCGCGTGCAGTGCGTCGACGGCGGAGATGCCGGGGGTGCTGCGGACGCTGCCTTTGCCCTTGGCGATGATGAACACAGGCTTGTAGAACCGTTCAAGCAGCTTGCTGGCCACGATGCCCATCACGCCGGGGTGACCGTCAGCGTCGTGCACCACGAGCGCTGGGTGGTCCGGATTAACGGTGCTGACTGTACGCTCGAACATCTCATCCTGGATCTGGCGGCGCTGTTCGTTGCGGGCGTCAAGGTAGATGGCCAGCTCGCGGGCGCGGGTTTCCGAGGGTGTGATCAGCAGTTCAAGGCCCAGTTCGGCCTCACCCAGCCGGCCGGCTGCGTTCAGGCGTGGCGCCAGTACGAAAGCCACGTGCCTGGCCGAGATAGGGGCGCGCAGGCGGCTGTGGCTGATGCTGGCGCGCAATCCCGGCCAGATGCTGCTTTCCATGCGCTTCAGGCCTTCCCGCACCAGTGCGCGGTTCTCACCCATGAGCGGGGCGACGTCGGCGATCGTGCCTATCGACGCCAGGTCCGTGTACTCCAGCGGGGCCGGCAGGCCGCGCAGGCGGTGCACGGCCCACAGCAGGTGCCAGGCGACGCCTGCGCCCGTGAGTTCCGGCTTGCCGGGAGCCGCGTCATCGGCGTAGCGGGGATGCACGACCAGGCAGTCAGGCAGCTGCTCGCCGGGCGTGTGATGGTCGGTCACTATGACTTCCACGCCGGCTTCCTGCAGTGCGGCGATCTCGGCCAGGTTGCTTATCCCGCAGTCGACCGTGACGAACAGGTCGGCATCTTCAGCGAACTGCGGCACGTGCTTCATGCTGACGCCATAACCGTCGGTCAGTCGGTTGGGGATGAACGTGGCGACCCGCGCGCCCAGTGCCCGCAGACCCATGGTGAGGACGGCTGTGCCGCTGATCCCGTCGGCGTCGTAGTCGCCGTGGATCAGGATGCGTTTGCCTTCGGATATCGCCTGGTTTAGGCGCAGCGCCGCCAGCTGCAGCGTGGTGATGCGAACCGGTTTCAGCTCGGGAGCCAGCTCCGCCGCCACGTTCTGGCGGAATCCGCGGGACCACAGCATGCTTGCCAGCAGGGGCGGCAAGCCGGTCTCCTGTACTATCCGGCTGGTTTCGTTCGGTGGGGCCGGTGCTCTGACTGTCCAGACTGGTTGCTTCAACATTTCTCCGACTGCGCAGCTTAACCCGTCCGGCATTGGGAAGGCTGTTCGGTCAGTGCATCCATTAGCCTAGTAGGTCCAGTCAATAACAAAGTCAATGACCCGACGGTCGGCAGTCAGCTTATATGGTAGTTTCACTATGAACATTGAGGGTAACTGTCCATGAGTCCCTTGTGGACTGTCCAGTGGGTCGGAACTTCGCTTAAGGAGCTGCAGGGTATGCCTGAGCCCGTTAAAGACGAGATGGGATTTGTTCTTGGACGCGTACAGGAGGGAAAATGGCATACGTCAATCAGGTCGCTGATCGGTATAACAGGCGTGTGGGAAATTCGGAGCAACCATGCATCCGATACGTATCGGCTTGTTTTTTGGACTT
>CALDPK010000071.1 GCA_937911855.1 uncultured Trueperaceae bacterium
CTCCCAGCGACGCGGTTGCCATGGCGGGTGCGTCGTTGACCCCGTCACCGATCATGGCCACCCGTTCACCGGCCGCCTCGAGCTCGCCGACTTTGGCGGCCTTGTCCTCAGGCAACGCGTTGGCGATGACCTCGTCAATCCCGGCCGCACCGGCTATCAATCCGGCTGCAGCAGCGTTGTCACCTGTAAGAAGCATAGTGCGCGGGATGCCCATGTCGTGCAGGCGCTGCACCACTCCTGCAGCGTTGGCGCGCAACGTGTCCCGCAGCTCGATCAGGCCTGCGTAATGGCCCGCATTGCTTACAAGGACGACGGTGCTGCCCTGTTCTTCCAGTTCACGCCTTGACTGGAGCGCTTCCGGTGGCACGTGCACTCCGTACGATTCCAGCAGCCGCTGGCCGCCCACCAGAACTTCCGCGCCGGCGACTACCCCGCGGACCCCGAAGCCGGTTACTGATTCGAACTGGTCCAGGTCAGCCAGGCTGTCGCTTCCGGCTGCCCTGACGATGGCCGTGGCGAGCGGGTGGGCGCTGGGCTGTTCAACGGTGCCGGCGAGGCGCAGCAGGGCGTCAGTGTCGCCGTCCGCGGCCTGGGTGCTGACCACCATGGGTGTGCCGTGGGTGAGGGTGCCGGTCTTGTCGAAGATGACGGTGTCGATGGTGCCGGCCGCCTCGAGCGCCAGTCCACCTTTCACCAGCACGCCGCCCTGGGCGGCCCGGCCCAGCCCGGCCAGGATGGCTGACGGCGCTGACAGGCCGAGGGCGCAGGGACTCATGACGACGAGGACGGTTATGCCGCGGCGGGCACTTTCCATGAATTCCATGCCGAACAGCCAGGGGACGAGTACGGTCAGGATGCTGACCAGCAGCGCTGCGGGTGCGAACCAGCTGGTGAAACGCTCGGCGAAGCGCTGGCTGGGGGCCTTGTTGACGCGGGCTTCCTGAACGGTTTTGACGACCCGGGCGATGGTGCTGTTCTCGGGCGGTTCCGTCATGGTCATGGTGAGCGCGCCCTCGCCGTTAATGGTTCCGGCGAAGACGTCAGCGCCGACTTCTTTGAGGACCGGGACGGACTCGCCGGTGACGGGAGCCTGGTTGACGGTGGACACGCCTGAGGCGACCTTGCCGTCTGCCGGGATGCGTTCGCCTGCCCGGACGAGCAGTGTGTCGCCCACCTTGAGCTGCTCCACCGGCACTGTTTCGACGCGGTCACCGGTGACGAGGTGGCCGACGTCCGGGGTGAGGTCCTGCAGGTCGGTGATGGCGTTGCGTGCGCGGCGCATGGCGCGGTCCTCGAGGGCGTGGCCCAGGCCGAACAGGAACAGCAGCAGTCCTCCTTCGACGAAGTCCCCGATGGCTGCTGCGCCGAGGGCTGCGAGCAGCATGAGCGCGTCGATGTCGAAGCGGCGCCGTCTGGCGGCCCTTATGGCGGATTCAACGATGTGCGCTGCAGCGAGCGCGTAAGGTACCGCGTAGAGCGCGATGAGCCACCAGCCGTCAACTACTGCGTAGCGTTGCAGCAGCCAGACGATCAGCAGCAGCACGCCGGACGCTATCGTCATGTGCAGGGAGTCAGGGAGCCTGAATTTCTTCTTTTGGGGGGCTGCGTTCACATGTTAATCGTACCTGTATGGTCGCGCACCTGATGTTCGAAGTTTCTGTTCAGCCCGGTTTTGCGTTTGCCCCTGACTTTAAGTATGCGGTCAGTTCCCTGGCGGCTGCTCCACCGGCGCGATTGGCGCCGATCGTTGAGGATGACGGGCCGTAGCCGACCAGGTGAATCCGGGGGTCCTTCGCGACCTGGGTGGCGAGGCGTCCGGTCATGGTGATTCCGCCGTCAGGGTTGTGCAGCTTAAGCGGCTGCAGGTGATCGAGTGAGCTCCTGAAACCGGTGTTCCACAGGATGACGTCGGCCGGCTGCTCGGTTCCGTCTGCCCAGCGGACGCCTGTCTCGGTTATCTCGCTGAACATCGGTCTGCGGTTGAGGACGCCGCGTTCCTGCATGGCTTCGATGCGGGGAGTGACGGGCAGGCCGGTGACCGAGACGACTGACAGTGGGGGCAGTCCCTGGCGTACGCGTTCGTCGACCTGGGCGACTGCGCGGCGGCCGGCGTCTTCATCGAAGGGCCCGTGCCGGAAATCGGGTGGCCGGCGGGTGACCCAGGTCGTTTCAGTTACCAGTGATATCTCGTCGAGGAGCTGAACGGCTGATATGCCGCCGCCGACGATGATCACGTGCTTGCCTGCGAACTCGGCTGCCGTGCGGTAATCGCGGGTGTGCAGCTGCTTGCCTGCGAATTTCTCTGCGCCCGGGTAGTGGGGTACATGCGGTTTCTGCCACGTTCCGGTCGCGTTGATGATGCCGCGGGCTGTTATCTCTCCCCTGTCGGTCTGTATGACGAGCCGGTCGCCGCGGTCATGAACGGCCGAGACGCGCACGGGGCGCTGCACGGGCAGGTCGAATTCGCTTTCGTAACGTTCGAAGTAGCGGGGTACCGCTTCGTTGGCGCGAACCTGCTGGTCGCTCGTGGCGAGCGCGTCTGCGAATGCCATGCCGGGCAGGTCATGGATGCGGTTGACGGTGCTCAGTGTGAGGCTGTCCCAGCGGTGCAGCCACGCTCCGCCAGGTCGGTCTTCGCTGTCCAGGACGATGAAGCCTTTGCCTGGCTCATGCCCGAGGCGCTTCAGGTGGTACGCGGCTGACAGGCCTGCCTGACCGGCGCCGATGACGGCTATGCCGACGCTCAGGCGGACCGCCGGGTTCATGAACCGTTGCCGGCCTGGTTGAGATGGGCGCGAAGGGCTTTGGCTATGCCCTCGAGCTGGTTGAGCTGTTCAGGTGAGAGGGCGTCGATGAACAGTTCGCGGACCGCCTCGAGGTGTGGGATGGAGCCTGTCCGGAATGCTTCGGCACCTTGTTCGGTGAGCACCACGTCGGCGCCGCGGGAGTCGTCGGGGCAGGGTTCACGGCGGATGAGTCCGCGTTTCTCCATGCGGCCTAAGTGGTGGGACAGCCGGCTGCGTTCCCAGGTGATGTGTGCGGCGAGTTCCGAGGAGCGGAAGCGGTGGTTGTGGGCTTCGCTGAGTGCGAGCAGTACCTGGTAGTCGCCCATGGACAGGCCTGAGTCGCTTTGCAGGCGGCTGCCGAGGCGTGATCTGATCGTTTCGCTGGTTTCAAGGTATTCGCGCCAGATTCTGATCTGGCTGCTCGTCGGCAGGCGCCGTTTCCGTGGCGCTGTGGCAGTGTGGGTCATTGAGAGATCCTCCTATTGACATGTCAATGATATTCGGTGCATGATGGACATGTCAACTACCGCCGGCTGTTGAGCCCGGCGCGCAACCCTCACAGATTCATCCGGAAGGAACCCCATGAGCAAACTTGAATTCGGCGTAGACAGCTTCGGCGATCTGCCCACAGACAACAGCGGCAAGCTGGTCACTCACGCGCAGGCGATCCGTGCGACCGTCGACGAGGCAATCCTCGCAGACCAGACCGGCATCGACGTCATCGCCCTGGGCGAACACCACCGCAAGGAATTCTCCATCTCGACCCCCGAAACCGTGCTGGCTGGCATCGCCACCCGCACGGAGAACATCCGCCTGGCTTCAGGCGTCACGGTGCTCTCCTCAGATGACCCGGTGCGGGTGTTCCAGCGCTTCGCAACCGTCGACGCACTCTCGAACGGCCGGGCTGAAGTGATTCTGGGCCGCGGCTCGTTCACTGAATCATTCCCGCTCTTCGGTTACGACCTGGCTGATTACGACATCCTGTTCGAAGAGAAGATCGAACTGTTCCATCAACTGCTTGACGAGAAGCCCGTCACCTGGCAGGGCACGACCCGCGCGCCACTGGTCGACGCAGACGTGTTCCCGAAAACCGAGTCCGGCCGCCTGAGCACCTGGGTTGGCGTGGGCGGCTCGCCCCAGTCGGTCGTGCGCACAGCCCGTTACGGGTTCCCCATGATGCTCGCGATCATCGGCGGCGCACCCGACCGGTTCGCCCCCTACGTGGAGCTGTACCGGCGCTCAGCTGAGAAGCTCGGCACCCAGGCCCACCCGGTCGGCATGCACTCCCCCGGCTTCCTGGCCGACACTGACGAGGAAGCCAAGGCACTCTTCTTCCCTGGCTACAAGGAACTGATGGACGCGATCGGCGCGCAACGCGGCTGGCCACCCATGAGCCGCGGCCAGTTCGAGAACGAGGTCATGCACGGCTCCCTCTACGTGGGTGCACCCGAAACCGTGGCGCGCAAGATCGCCCGCGCCGTCAGGGCACTGGACGTCGGCCGCTTCGACCTCATCTACACCACCGGCGGCGCTGTCAACGCCGGCGCGCGGCTCAAGACCATCGAACTGTTCGGCACCAAGGTCATCCCGATGGTCAGGGATCTGCTCGCCAGCGCACCGGAGCAGGATTCACGATGAAACCGACGACCATCGCCATCCTCGGAGCCGGCAAACACGGCACGGTCGTGGCACGGCTCGCATTGAAGGCCGGTCACAAGGTACTGATAAGCGGTTCAGGCGACCCTGAGAACATCGCACTCACCGCCGAAATCCTCACGCCCGGAGCCAGGGCAATGTGGCCGTTGGACGCTGCCCGCGAAGGTGAAATCGTCATCCTGGCATTGCCACTTGGCAAGTACGACACCATTCCGGCGAAGGAACTGTCCGGCAAGCTCGTCATCGACGCGATGAACTACTGGTGGGAAACGGACGGCATCCGCGAAGACCTGAATGACCCCACCACAACCAGCAGCGAGATCGTCAGGAACCACCTGCAGGGCGCCCGGATCGTCAAGGCACTCAATCACATGGGTTATCACGACCTCGAGGCCGAAGCACGGCCTGCCGGGGAACCCGGCCGCAAGGCCATCGCAGTCGCCGGTGACGACGAGCAGGACCTTGCAACCACCATGCAGCTCGTCGATCAGCTCGGCTTCGACCCGCTGCACATCGGGCCGCTCGCAGAAGGCGCCTGGTTGCAGCCGGGCATGCCTGCTTTCGGAGCCAACGTCGAAGCTGACGTGCTGCGCACGCTGGTCAGGAACGCCAGGCACGAACCGCGTCAGGAACCCGCCTTCGGGACGGCCTGACTCCCGCAGGCAGCGTCTGCCGGTCTGATAGACTTCGCCATGGAAGCCCTGTCAATCAGGCATTACTCGGACGTCACGGAGTTCAGGTCACTCGTTGAGCCTTTTCTGCTCGAGCACGAAGCCACGCATTGCCTGCAGCTGGGACTGCTGGAGGCCATGGAGCACGGTGACTGGCCGGAGCGCCGCCTGGCCGTGGTGACACAGCAGGCACAGCCGGTGCTGGTACTCATGCAGACCCCGCCGCGTCCGCTGATCCTCTCGCACACAGCCTCGGCTGAGGCCGTCCGGGTCGCGGCAGCTGACGTGCAGGCCGGCGAGGCAGCAGACTGGCCCGCCCAGGTCATGGCACCTGCTGAGGTTGCTGAACTGTTCCAGGAAGCGTGGACAGCCACCGGTGGTCGCAGTGCCACCCTGGCCGATCGCGAGCGCATCTACCAGCTGGACAGCGTCACGCCTGTTTCCGGTATCGCCGGGACGGCCCGCCGCGCGACGAGCGGTGAGTTTGACCTGCTGGTCAACTGGTACACCGCGTTCTGCTCTGAAGCCGGGATCGAACCCGCAAGTGATGTGGCTGCAGCCGTCGAACGCAAACTCAACTCGACCGGCCTGAATGGACTGTGGGTGTGGGACGTCGACGGCCGGGCCGTCTCGTTCCTTGGCAGCGGCAGCCCGACTCTCAACGGTGTTCGCATCGGCCCCGTGTATACGCCCAGGGACCAGCGGAATCACGGTTACGCCAGTGCGCTTGTGGCGCACGTCAGTCAGTACCTGCTTGATTCAGGCAGAAAGTTCTGCTTCCTGTTCACTGACCTGGCGAACCCGACGTCGAACCACATCTATCAGGAGATCGGCTACCGGCCGACCTCGGACATAAACAAGCTCACGCTCACCTGATCACTGAACCTGCGGACCGCGCCGGATTATTCACTATTGTTATACTTCCGCAGATGGCTGTTCCTGAAGTCCGTGCCGAGTACCTGCATGCCTTCTGCATCGCAGCCCGGGAAGGCAGCATCTCGGCTGCAGCCCGCCGGCTGGGTCTGAGCCAGCCCGCGGTAAGCCGTAACCTGCGGCTGCTTCAGGAGGCTCACGGCGCTCCCCTGTACAGGCGTCAGGGCACGGGCATCGAGCTGACGCCGGCCGGCAGGGCGCTGCTGCCGTTCGCCTGTGCAGCAAGTGAATCACTGACGCGGGCGCGGCAGTTCATGAGCGGGGAACTGCAGGAAGGTGGCGCCCACCTGCGGATCGGCCTGAGCCATCACCTGACGACGCGTTTCACGGGGCAGCTGCTCCGGGCAGTCCGCCTTTACAACGGCGCCGGTAACCTGCTCAGGCTGCATCTGATGGAGGCGTACTCCGACGACCTCCTGCAGGCGCTGCATTCCGGTGACATCGACGCAGCCTACCTGCTGGAGGAACCTGGTCTCGAGCCGGGACCCCGGCCGGGCCTCGCGCAGGAGAACCTCGAAGCCGCGCCTTGCGGCACTGAACGCGCGATGCTGCTGGTGAAGCATGACGATCCGGTCGGTTCCCGGGCGCACGCACCACTGTCCGTACTCGAGGGTGAGAGCCTCATCGTGCCTTCGTTCGCATCGACCATGTACCGTCGCGTCCTCGACGCGCTGCAGGCAAGCGGCGTGCAACCCGGCAAGAGCATCGAGGTCAGCGGACCCGCTGCCGTGCGCAGTGCGGTACTCGACGGTCTTGGCATCGGAGTCACCGTCGAGAGTTTCGTAAGGCCTGATGTTGCCGCCGGGACGTTGCGGCTCATCGCGATTAACTCGCCCGGCACCGACATGAACGTGCTGTGCGTAAGGCGCGATGACAGCCATCTGTTCGCAGATCAGCGCGATGCCCTGGATTTTTTGAGTCATCAGGTAAATGACCGCTCCACCGTAAGCAACTGACTGCCAGTCAGTTGTCATCAGCAAAGCTGATGTTAAGGCTGATTCTGGTTTGCCTGCAGGTTCCTGCGGGGCTATAACGGACCGTGTGACTTTGGCCCTGCCGAGTGCGATGGTTGTAGGCGTCAGCCTGGGCCTGCTGGGATCCGGCGGTTCGATTCTGACGGTACCCATCCTTATCTACCTGTTGGGTCAGTCCGACAAGGTGGCCATCGCCGGTTCCCTCGCGATAGTGGGAATCATCAGTCTGGTCGCTGCCGTACCTCACGTGATGCGCCGGCAGGTTGACTGGCGCAGCGTGCTGCTGTTCGGGACTCCCGGGATGGTCGGGGCGTGGGCGGGTGCATATTTGGCGCATTTCGTCAGCGGCAGCTTCCAGCTTGTCGTTTTCGCAGTGATCATGCTGCTGGCTGCAGTCTTCATGCTGCGCCCGGTCCCGGTGAACAGGTACCAGGCTGAGGCGTCATCACGTGCCTGGTGGAAGATAGGCGCGGAAGGACTTGCGGTCGGCGCGGTGACGGGGCTGGTTGGAGTGGGCGGCGGGTTCCTCATAGTGCCGGCACTTGTCCTGCTGGGCGGACTGCCCATGCACGTGGCCATCGGAACGAGCCTGCTGATAATCGCGCTCAAATCCTGCATGGGTCTGTACGAATACGTGCAGGTCCTTGACTTCGCAGGACTGTCGCTCGACTGGTCAGTAATCGCGGTCTTCAGTGCAGTGGGCATCGCGGGAAGCTTCCTTGGCAGCACGCTCGGCAAGCGGCTCTCGAGGACCATCCTTCAGAGGGTCTTCGCAGGATTTCTGGTTCTGACAGGCGTGTTCATCCTGTGGCAGAACGTAAGCAAAGTTTTTTGAACAGATGGAAGGCAGTTAAATGGCAGTGAAGTCGAAATCGAATTCCAGGACGCGGACGCAGAACAACAACATGCGCTGGTTCCTGGGCGCCCTGATAATTATCGCCCTGATGGCAACAGCCTTCTTTGCAGGCCGGGGCAGCGCACCGGCTTCTGACGGGCAACCAGGCAGCAGTGTTGCAATGGGTCCGCTTGGCGACCAGTCAAGGCGCGACCCGGATGACCCGTTCGCACTGGGTTCGGTTGATGCTCCCGTTGTGATGGTCACCTTCTCGGATTACCGTTGTCCCTTCTGCGCACGCCACAGCCGTGTCGTGGAGCCGGAGCTTATCGACCGTTACGTTGAATCCGGGCAAGTGCGTATCGAGTGGCGGGACTTCCCGGTCTTCGGCGAAGCGTCACTGGTCGGAGCCCGCGCCGGTCGGGCCGCTGCAGAACAGGGCCGTTTCTGGGAGTTCAACCATGCGGTCTACGAGGCTGCACCTGAGAACGCCCATCACGACCTGACCGAACAAAAGCTAATCGAGTTCGCGGAACAGGTGGGCATCAGCGACCTGGACAAGTTCGCAGCTGACCTTGGCAGCGGTGCGTTCGATGCAGACATCCAGGCCGATTACATGCAGGCCGTGGCGGTCGGCATGAACGGCACCCCTTCGTTCGTGATCAACGGCCACCCGATAGTAGGTGCCCAGCCGGCAATGGCGTTCACGACCATAATCGAGCGGGAACTGGCCAGGCAGTGATCGACATCGGCCTCGCCGGGGCTTTCCTCGGCGGACTGTTCGCACTGCTGAGCCCTTGTTCCGCACTGCTGCTGCCGTCATTCTTCGCGTACGCTTTCGACGGACTGGGCAGGCTGATCAGCCGGACCTTCCTTTTCTACGTGGGGCTGGCGCTGGTGCTCGTACCCCTGGGCGCCGGAGTCGGTGCCCTGGGCAGCCTGGTGACGCAGTACCGTGGCACGGTCACCCTGATCGGCGGCTTACTGCTCATCGTGATGGGTGTCCTCACAGTCACCGGACGGGGCTTCTCGTTCCTTCCTGCCGGAGCGCAAGCCCAGGCGTCGGGCGCCACAGGCGGCGTACTGCGCATCCTTGCACTGGGCGCCATCTTCGGTCTCGCCGGCTTCTGCTCAGGGCCACTGCTGGGAGCGGTACTCACCATGGCCGTGGCGGGCGGAGAACCCCTGTACGGCGGACTGCTGATGGCGTTCTATGGTCTGGGCATGGCCGTGCCACTGTTCGCACTCGCGCTGCTGTGGAACCGGTTCAAGCTCGGGGAGAAGCGCTGGCTGCGCGGCCGGGCCGTGAAGATCGGACCGCTCACCACGCACTCCACTTCCCTCATCTCCGGCCTCGTCTTCATCGGCATCGGCCTGCTGTTCGTGTTCACCGAAGGCACCGCCAACCTCGGCAGCGTAATGGGCGTCGAAAGCCAGTTCCGCCTGCAGGAGTGGGCTTCGGCGTGGGCAGCACGCATTCCTGACTACGTGTTCCCGGCAGTCGCTGCGCTCGTACTGGCCGTGATCCTGTTGCGGATGCCCAGGCAGGAAGGCAGATGATGATCTGCCCCTCCCCGGGCTACGGTTAACACCTGATGACCGAGATTCAGCTGGGACCGTTCATCCTCTCATCAGCCCGCTTCAGCGCGATAGTTGCTCTGGCACTGTTCGTGCTCAGCGCGAGCCTGCTGGCCAGAAAGGACGCACGGCTGACTGATTGGGCGTGGAACACCCTGCTGATCATCCTGATCGGAGCCCGAGTCGGTTTCGTGCTGGAGAACCTCCCCGCGTACCGCAGCGACCCACTCGCCGTCCTTTACTTCTGGCAGGGCGGCTTCACCCCCGTGTGGGGTCTGGCTGCCGCGGCTCTTTACTCGTTCGGCATCCAGATCGGTCGCGCCGCCGTGCCGGTAGTGGCTGCCGGCCTCGTCTCCTGGGGAGCAGCAACGATGATCACTACCGAGCGGAGTGACGAACCCGTGCAGCTGCCGGACCTGACCGTCTATACCCTCGCCGACGAGCCTGTGAACCTGGCTGCACAGCGAGGTGAAGCGCTGGTCATGAACCTGTGGGAACCGTGGTGCCCACCGTGCCGGCGGGAGATGCCGATGATGGCGGAAACCGCGCCTGATCATCCGCAGGTCACCGTCGCCTTCGTGAATCAGACATCAGGCATCAGGGAAGTAGAAGCGTTCCTGGAAGAGCAGGGCATCGAAGCGGAGAACGTGTGGCGGAGCCCGCGCAGCGAGGTGGGAGCGCACTTCAGGAGCGTGGGACTGCCGACAACACTGTTCTTCGCTCCTGACGGCACCCTCCGGCACAGACATATCGGCGAGATTTCACGGGCGGAATTCGAGCGGCAGCTGCGGAACCTGACCGGACCGTGAGCTCTGGCAAGTGACGGACCTGCAGCTGCAAAGGCGCTGTCAGGTCTGGCTTACCCCTGGCCGTTCTGCATCAACTTCAGGAACACTTCGGTTACATCCGGATCGAAGTGCCTGCCGGCACCTGCCCGAATGTGCTCGAGCGCCTGCTCCGCTGACCAGGCTGGCCGGTACGGCCGGTCTGAGGTGAGCGCGTCGTACACGTCTACCACCGCGAATATCCGGGCCGGTAATGGTATCGCTTCACCCTTGAGACCCTGCGGGTAGCCGCTGCCGTCCCACCTCTCATGGTGGCTGTAGGGAATGTCGATCGCGTCCTTGAGGAACGGAATAGGTGTCAGGAACTCGTAGGCGAACACGGTGTGCTGCTGCATGATCGCGAACTCCTGTTCGGTCAGGCGGCCTGGTTTCAGGAGTATGCGGTCGGGGATGCCCATCTTGCCGATGTCGTGCAGCAGCGCGCCACGGCGCAGGTGAACGAGGTCCGCGTCCGACACGCCTAGGCCGGCGGCGAGGCGCACCGCCATGTCGGTGACGCGTCGACTGTGGCCCTCGGTCTCCTCGTCGCGGAGGTCGAGCGCCCTGGCCCAACCCTCGATCGTGCGGTCGTAGGCCAAGCGCAGCTCGAGGTTCGACCGCTCGAGGTTCTCGAACAGCGCCGCGTTGTCGAGCGCGATGGCCGCCTGCGTGGCGAGCGTGGTGAGGAAGTCGTGCCAGTCGTCAGTCAGCTCGAGCTTGCTGTGGTGGAAGATCTCCAGCACACCTTGCAGCTGGCCCTTGGAGATAAGGGGCGTCGCCACGTAGCACGCGAAGCCCTCCTCGCGAACGCTGCTCCGCTCGGGGAAGGCTGCGTTGAGCTCGGCGGGGTCGTCGATGACGATGCGAGTGCGCTCATTGATCGCACTCAGAATTTTGTCCGGTTCGAGCTGGAAATCGGCCGTGAGG
>CALDPK010000072.1 GCA_937911855.1 uncultured Trueperaceae bacterium
GTCTGGGACTTCTCCGGCCACTTCTTCCACTTCAAGCACCCCGAGATCGAGCGCTACCTGGTCGAGCGCATGGCGCCCGACCAGCGCGTGCGGACGGTCGTGAAGGAGGCGCGGATCTGGCACGACGGGCGGCTCATCGACTTCCCGTTCCAGAAGAACATCCATCAGCTGCCCCATGAGGACTTCCTCGACTGCTTGCATGACCTGCACTGGCGCGAGGAGGCCGCAGCCCAGGCCACGCCCGGCAGCTTCAAGGCCATGCTCTATGAGAAGTTCGGGCGTGGGATCAGCGAGCGGTTCTTGATCCCCTACAATGAGAAGCTCTACGCCTGTGACCTCGATCAGCTCGACCGCGAGGCCATGGGCCGCTTCTTCCCCCACGCCGACGTGCGCGACATCGTGCGCAACATGCGCCACCCCGACAACGGCGCCTACAACGCCACGTTCACCTATCCGCTCGGCGGCGCTATCCAGTACATCCACGCCCTGATGGCCGAGCTGGACCCCGCCAAGGTCTGCACCAGCGAGGGGCTCGTGCGACTGGATCTGCGCCGACGCGTGGCGACCACCAGCGCCGGGCGCACCATCCAATACGAGCACCTGACCTCGTGCGCACCGTTCGACAAGCTGCTGGCCATGACCGCGCTCGTGCTGGCTGACGCCGTGCTGGAAAAGTTCGGCGGCGACCGGATCGACGAACTGGTTGAACGCGTGGCCGCGCATCGGGCTTATACTGCCTCCTACTGAATTAATACGGGGCTTCTGCACGGGTGTCCGCGGGGCGTAACGGCTTCGCCAACCGGTTTGCAAAAGCCCTGGCGAAAGTGGTGCAGTACGCATGAAGAAAGCGTCCCCTCAGATCGACCGCGTGCGGGAACACAGCCGCAGCCTTGTGTACAACTGCCTGCTCGAGCGTTCCGCAGAGAAGCTTTCACGCAACGACATCACCTGGGCCACCGGGCTCAGTAACCCCACTGTCAGCACGGTGCTGCAGGAGTTCGCCGACCTGGGCCTGATCGGGGAGGTCGGCCAGAGCTCCGCCCGCGGCGGCCGGCCAGCCCAGCTGGTGAGTTTCAACCGGGAAGCCCGCTGCGTGCTGAGCGTCGAGATCGCTAAGGGAGCCGCCCGGGCCCTGCTGGTCGACCTGACCGGCGCGGTGCTGGAGCGGTCAGTTGGACCCGTGAGTGCCGAGAGTCGTCCCGAAGAGCTGTTCAGCTGGCTGGGCGGGCTGCATGAAACCTGGTCCGCCGTTTACAGGCTGGGACGCGTCGCTGTGGCCCTGCCCGGGGTTGTCGAGCACCACAGCGGCACCGTGCACCTGGCACCCGCTCTGGGCTGGCACAACTACCCGCTGGCCGAGCGCCTGGAGAACCAGCTGGGCCTGCCCGTCACCCTCGAGAACGACGTGAACGCCCTGGCGATGGGCGAGCTGCGTTACGGCGGCCTGGCCCCGGATTCCAACGCCCTGTTCCTGACCATCACCGACGGGGTCGGCATGGGCATAGTCCTGAACGGCTCCATCTACCGCGGCAGCCATTTCGCTGCCGGCGAGGTCGGATACAGCCACCTGCCCGGCCTCGAGCCGCAGAGCGATCCGATCTTCGGGGAAAGCGGACCGCTCGAGGCGCACCTGCTCGAGCTGTCCAGCCGCTTCACGGTGGGCGGCCGGCTCGACCTGACCGCCGAGGGTGCGCGCCCCGCATTCCGGCGCTTCACCCGTGACCTGGGCACGATCGTGCAGAACGCCGCCTGCCTGCTGAACCCGGACCGGCTCACGGTGGCCTGGCCGCTCGACGAAGACGGCCTGCTGCTGAGCGAGCTAAGGGAGAACCTGAGCACCCCCATGCCGCTTGAGATCACCGCCGCGCAGCTCGGCCGGGACGCCAGCGCCCTGGGTGTGGCCGCCATGGCGCTGGACGAACTGGTCGCGACGTTCTGCTCCGGCTGACATGAAAATCCGCCGTGTGGGCTGTATCAATCGCGGCCGGGACAACGGTCTGCCCGGGCCTGAAATGCACGCGGCCGCGCTATGATGACGACCTGAGGACACCTTGACGTTTGCGGTTATGCTGCCGTAACGTCGCTTTTGCAAGTTGTTTATAAAAGGCATTGGTTATCGAGCTTGAACTGGGTTGGAGAGATTTGGTGATACTGCTGAAACACTGGGAATCCACGTGAGCTGGAGCCCCGCCTACGTCGACCAGGTGCTTGCACCGGACTACCGGTTCGCCGGTACGTACCTTTATGCGGCACTGCTGGACGCGATGGCAGCCCATGTGCGCACCGTAGCTAAACTCCCGGCGGTACAGGCTGATCCGGAAGCAGTGCGGGCAACCGCCCGGCTGACGGACGCCATCGCCGACCTGCACGCTGAGGAACTGCCACCACAGGCGGCCGAAGTTCCCGACGCCTACTACGCCATAAACAGCGTGCTCGAGGCGCGCCTGGGCAGCGACACCGTCAGCTTCCTGCGCACCGGCCTGAGCCGCAACGACCTGGACATGACGGTTTACAAACTGGCTGAGCGCGAGCGCAACCTGCGGCTCTTCGAAGCGCTCACCGAGCTGCGGGCGGTCATCCAGGCGCTGGCCGGCAAGCACACCGATACGGTCCTGATCGCGCACACGCACCATCAGCCCGGCCAGCCGACCAGCGTGGCGCACTACCTGCTCGCGGTCGATTCGCTCATCGGCCGGGATCAGGATCGAGTCCGGGCAGCCTTCAGGCGGCTCAACACGAGTCCGCTTGGTGCGGCAGCCCTGGCTGGCAGCAGTCATCCGCTGGACCGGCATTACACCGCGGAACTGCTGGGCTTCGACGGACCGGTGGCCAACACCATCGACGCCGTGGCCGCCAGCGACTGGCAGGCCGAGGCCGTAGCGACCGCCAACTCGGTCGGCCTGAACATGTCGCGTTTCACCTGGGACCTGCTCAACTGGGCCTCGCTGGGCACGTTCCGCCTGCCTGACGGCCTGGTGCAGGGCTCAAGTATCATGCCGCAGAAGCGCAATCCGGTGGCGCTCGAGCACGCGCGGACCCGCTTCAGCCGCGTGCTGGGCTCCGGGCAGCAGGTAATGTTCTCCAGCCACAACATCTCCTACACCGACCTCAATGACTTCGGACCCGACATCCAGGGCAGCCTGCGTCAGCAGCACCATCAGCTGATGAGCGGTCTGGTCCTGCTCACGTCGTGCGTTGAGGGCGGCGAGTTTGACCGCGAGGCGCTCGGCGTACTCGCTTCACAGACCGACACTACCGCGACCGAACTGGCCGACGAACTGGTACGGCAGCACGGAGTGCCCTTCCAGAAGGCGCATTCGCTCGTAGCGAAAGCCGTCGCCCACTGCCGGTCGCGCGGTGTAGCCTTGCTGCAGTTGAGTGCAAGTGAATTCGAGTCGCTGGGAGGCCCGCCCCTCAGTGACAGTCAGCTTCGTGACGCACTTGACCCCGCAGCATTCATAGCCCGCCGCAGCGGTTACGGCGGTCCGGCTCCGGAGGTGGTGAAGGCGCAGTTGCAGAAGGCAGCAAGCCAGCTTGAATCGAACAGGCAGGAACTGAACGACATCCGCACTACCCTGAACAGGGCAATCCACGCTTTGCGTGTGCCAGCAAATCGAAAGGAACAACAATGAAGAAAGCAATCGGAGTACTCGCAGGTCTGGCAATGTTCGCCGGACTCGCCTCAGCCCAGACGACAATCACGTACTGGCAGTACGACTACGCCACCCGCGTCGACGCGATGAACCAGCTCATCGAGCAGTTCGAAGCCGAGAACCCGGACATCATCGTCGAGCAGGAAACCTTCCCCTACGACGCCTACCCGGCCCGCGTGGCCGCAGCACTGTCCGCAGGTGAAGGCCCCGACGTAGTACAGCTGTTCTACGGCTGGCTGCCCGCCTGGGCCCCCGCCGGCTACGTCGAGCCGCTGCCCGCCGAGCACTTCGACGCTGACGAGATCGCCGCCAACTTCGCGCCGCTCGTCGACGCCGCCAAGTACCGCGGTGAGTACTACGGCCTGCCGACCGCAGTCCGCAGCCTCGCACTGTTCTACAACGCAGACATGCTGGCTGAAGCCGGCTACGACGCTCCGCCCGCCACCTGGGCCGAGTTCATCGAAATCGCCCAGGCACTGACCGAACGCAGCGGCCCCCGCTTCAGCCAGGTCGGCTTCGGTGTTGCACCGACCGGTCAGGATCACCACGTGGTCCGCTCCGTGCTCATGCGCCAGTTCGGCGTCGAGCCCTACAACGACGAGTACACCGAGGTCCAGTACGACAACGAAGCCGGCGTAGCCGCGCTCGAGTTCTACACCGACCTGATCACCGAGCATGAAGTCGGCGTCATCGAGTTCATACCCGGCAACAACGGTTACCGTGACGGCTTCCGCATCCAGGAGAACATCGGCATGATCATCGACGGCTCGTTCGCCATCGGCGACGTCCGCAACCTGGCCGAGTTCAACTGGGGCGTAGCTGAGCTGCCCGTACTCGAAGAAGGCGGCGTCCAGAGCAACTACGCTTCGTTCTTCATGAACGGCCTCAGCCCGAACGCCTTCGCTGACGAAGCCACCCTCGAAGCCTCCGCGCGCTTCCTGAAGTTCGTCACCAGCGACGAAGCCCAGCTCCTGTGGCTCGACGTCGTAGGCGAACTGCCTGCCAGCCGCACCCTCATCGAAGACCCCGAACTGGCCGCCGACCCTGTCTACGGTCCGTTCATCCGCGCCTTCAACTACGCAGTCGCCGAAGTCTTCGTTGACGAAGCCGGCCAGCGCGACGTTATCGTCGATGCCATCAACCAGGTCGTCCTCAACGGCGTCAGCCCCGAAGACGCGATCGCCGCAGCCGCAGCCGCCGACCAGGCACTGCTCGACGCTGCCAACCAGTAAGCTTTAACGCTTAAAAGAATTTTCGACCGGTTCCGGGGTTTCTGTACCCCGGAACCGGAACAAGCAGTACAGGCTTCCGGAGGACAAGTTGCCGCCCGCTTCATCCAAGACTGACTCACCGAGACCCGAGCGGCGTCGCTTCAGCCTGTCAGCGCGCGAGGCGATGTGGGCTTACGCCTTCCTGGCCATTCCGCTGGTCTTCTTCCTGGGTATCCGTATCTGGCCCGCCATCCAGTCGTTCCTGCTGTCATTGCAGACCTGGCACGTGAACCCCGACATGCGGCAGTTCGTGGGCCTGCAGTACTACCAGGAGATGATGCAGAACCCGCGCCTCCTGCAGGCGCTGCGCAATACCCTGCTGTACGCAGTAATCACCGTTCCGGCGCAGCTGATCATCGGCCTGGTACTGGCCCTGCTGCTCAACTCGGTCCAGCATTTCCGCGGCCTGTTCCGCGCCATATTTTTCGCGCCTTACATAACCCCTGCCGCCGCCGTCGCGTGGGTATGGGGCTGGATGTATAACGTCAACTTCGGTATCTTCAATACTTTCCTTATCCAGCTGGACGAGTTCGTCAAAAGCCTGGGCCTGAGCTGGCCCAACTTCGAACCGCAACCGTTCCTGACGAACCCCAGCCAGGCCCTGCCTGCGGTCGCGGCAGTCGTGATCTGGCAGAACGTCGGTTTCCAGGTCGTCATCTTCCTGGCCGGCCTGCTGTCGATACCCCGCTCGTACTACGAGGCGGCCCGCATCGACGGCGCCAACGGCTGGCATATTTTCTGGCACATCACCCTGCCACTCCTCAACCCGGTGCTGCTGTTCTCGGTGGTCATCTCCACCATCGCGTCGCTGCAGCTGTTCGACCAGGTCGTGAACATCAACTTCACTGACCAGGGCGGACCGCTCAACAGCACCCTCACCATCGCCGTGTACATGTATCAGGAAGCGTTCGAGCGTGCCCGCATGGGTTACGCCGCCGCCGTCACGGTCCTGCTGTTCGCGATCATCCTGGTAATCACGGCCATCCAGATGCGCTTCCTGAACCGAAAGGTGGAGTACTGATGGCCAGCATCGCTCCCGCGCGCCGCAGGCGTCGTATCCGCTTCCGGCCCGGCCAGATCCTCAGTTACCTGGCGCTCACCGTGCTGGGCATCGTCATGGCGTTCCCGTTCGTGTGGATGCTCCTGACAGCGTTCAAGTCGATCCGCGAGATCTTCAGCCTGAACTTCCTGCCGCAGACGTGGACGCTGGCCAACTTCCAGGAAGTCCTGTTCCGCACTGACTTCCCCCGCTGGTTCGGCAACAGCCTCATCGTCGCCACCGTCACGACGATCTCGGTGCTGTTCTTCTGTGCCCTGGTCGGCTATACGCTGGCGCGGATGCGCTTCAGGGGCAAGGGCATCATCTTCATCCTGATCCTGTCGACCATGATGATTCCCACGGAGATGCTCGTCATCCCCTGGTTCGTCATGTCCGCAGAGTACGGCTGGACCAACAGTTACTGGGGGATCATGTTCCCCGGCCTCATAACCGGCTTCGGCGTGTTCCTGTTGCGGCAGTTCTTCCAGACGCTGCCCATGGACCTGTTCGACGCCGGCCGTCTGGACGGTCTGTCTGAATGGGGACTGTTCTGGCGTGTCGGCCTGCCCCTTGTGGGCCCCGGCCTGTCAGCACTTGGCATCTTCACGTTCATCGGCAACTGGAACGCGTTCCTATGGCCCCTGGTCGTCATCAGTGACCGCAGCATGCGCACCATCCCGGTAGGCACGGCGCTGTTCTCAGGCGAGGCTGCGACAGCCTACAACCTGATCATGGCTGCCTCTGCGATGGCGATCATTCCAGTACTTATCGTGTTCATCATCTTCCAGAAGCAGATCGTTGAAGGCGTTGTTCTTACCGGGGTGAAGGGGTAAGACGCGGGCAAGCGGTTCAGGTCGCCTGACTAACCGAACCGCTTGCTTCATGTGGTGCCTGGCTTGCGCCTGGTGTACGGGTCAGCCGGGCACCTGGCGCGGTGATACTGCTTCGTCCGTAGCCGGACCATAACCATAGCCGTAACCGTAGCCATTGCTGCCGGGATTGCTTCTGCCGCCGGTAACGTTGGTGGCAACCACGCCCAGAACACGCAGGCCGAGACGCTGCATCAGCTCAAACGATGCGGTGACGCTTCGGCGATCGGTATCCAGCATGCTTGCGGCAAAGATGATGCCGCTTGTGTGAGGCGCGATGGCCAGCGTGTCTGCCACTGGCAAAATCGGTGCCGAGTCAATGATCACGACCTCATAGCGGGGAGCGAGTTTGTCGATGACCTGCTTGAAACCGCTGTTGAGCAGCTCGGTGGCGTTGTGCGGCTGGGCGAAAGAGGGCACCAGGTCCAGGCTGATCTCGGCATCGAAACGCAAGGTGGTCGGAGTCAGTTCCTCTTCGGGTGCTTCGAGCATGTCGGCAAGTGATTGCGCAGAGCGGGGTTCCACGCGGTACTCGCTATGCAGAACCGGTTTGCGCAGGTCAGCATCGATGAGGAGTGTGCGGTAACCGTTCCGTGCAAAACTCTCGGCCAGGCTGAGCGCCACACTGCTTTTTCCTTGATCAGCGATGCTTCCTGTTACGAGCAGGACCTTCGGATCGGTGTCTGCAGTCGCGAACAGCACGTTGGTCCGCAAGAATCCGCTTGCCGAGCGTGGCAGGCGGCGTTGCCCCGTCTGTTTCGGAAATTCGGCAAGTACGGGTGAACCACTTAAGGTTGCCAGATCTTCAGTGTCACGCACGCGAGTGTCAAGTGCGCCTCTGAGAAGCACGACACCATAGACGAGGAACACGGCCAGTACGGCAGCGAGGGCGGCGTTGCGTAAAGGCCTGGGTGCGATGCTGTTCACAGGCGGGGACGCAGGCTCCATGATTTCCAGGGATCCGACAGCAGAGCTGAGCAGTGCCCGGGCGGAGTTCAGTGAGATCGTCTGCTGCGCCTGCAGGGTGCCGAGACTTTCCAGTTGAGCTGCAGCGTTCGGCTGCCCGCTGAGCGAATCAATCTGTGATTGCAACTCGGCAATCTGCGCCTCAAGTGTCTGGACGATGGTAGTCAGATTGCGTGTGGCGCGTGCCGCATCCCATTGCAACAGTTGTGCCGCTACGGCATTGGCTGCCGCACTTGCCTCTTCCGGCGACGACGACCGGAAATCCACATACAGCATGCTGCTCAAGCGGTTTTCCTGAGTGCGGACAGTAAGGTTATCCCCGAACCGTTCCAAGTCTTCGGCATCTGGCTCCAGATGACCCAGGGCAGCGATCGCCTCTCTGAGCACAGGGTGGCTGTGAGCCGCTTCGCGATAGGCGTTCACATCGATTGCGGGGGCTGTGACCAGCGAGACTCCGAAGCGGTTGAGTTCAGTGTTGGGCTGACTCAGAATAAGGGTCGCTGTTGCCTGGTAAGTAGGCGCCATGCGACCCGAGAACCACCAGACCGCAGCAGCGACCGCGACTGCAGCCAGTACGGCCCACCAGAACCCTTTGACAACAAGAGCCACCAAGTCTCGAAAATCCAATTCCTGCTCGTCGTTCACGTTTCCATCCGTCCGTAACTGATTCAACCTTCAGCGACCTGCAATGGGGATGGCAGATGGCTTCGGATGAATTGTCATGTAGTTTCAGTACCTGACAGCAACAACCTTACCGCTGAGACCAAGTTGCTCCAGCCGCCTCAAGCATATCGTGATGGCGACGTACATATGTCGACCAGGCACGATAAACCCTGGTTGAGAGCCGCTGCACTTCCCGTTCCGCCCGCCCTTTCGTAACTTCCAGCGGTCTCCGCTCGTTTTCAGCGTCATCAGGCAGGCTCGCCAGCGCGGAGCTTACGGCTGCCAGGCTCTCGTTCGCCTCCTCGAGCAATGCTTCCTCGTAAGTCAGGGTGCTTTCGGCAAATTCAGCTTCAAGCGAGGCTGCGAGCCAACGGGCCCACAACTCGTCTGCCAGATAATCGAGATCCGCCTGTGCGATTTCCACTTCACTCTTCAGGCGGGGTAACTCTCGAAGTGAGTCACCTGTTGCCAGTTCCGCGCTCACGCGCACGTCCATGCGTGCACGACCACCCGGATGGATGGTCCCCAGGCGCAGACCGGGTCGGCCGGCCATGAGTCCGGCTTCAAAGTCCACTTCCATACCGTCAGTGCGGTATCCGACACCGAGTCGGAAATCACGCAATACTCCTGCGCCTCCGGCTGCCAGATAACGCGTTTCAGCCTCTGCCAGTACCAGTTCCTGAGCGCGATAATCTGACAGATTACGCACCCGGGGTGCTGCAGGAACCACGAACCGTATGGGATGGTATTGGGCGGTACCATACATCCCGAACTTTGCGGCTGCGAGCCGGGCTGCATTGAGGCCCGCTTCCTCAATCCTCAAAGCCAGCTCTGCCCCCTGACGTTCCAGCTGGGAAGCATCCGGTGCAAGGTTGTTCAGCGAAGCGGCAGCCAACGTAAATGCATCCTGGGCAAGAAGCAGCTCCGCGAACGCCAGCAGGGCGTCCCGCTTCTCAAGGCGTTTTGCGCGGTCGTGGGCGCGAAGTGCCCGTTCCAGGCGGCCTGCCCGCTGTACTGCCTGCAGTGGCGTTTCACTAAATCTGACCTGCAGTGTTGAGCTCAGCCGGGGACTCAGATCGTCGCCGCCGCGCTCATCCAGGTACTGCCGATAAAGAAGAGACGGACGCAACGTGAAAGTCCAATCAAGCTGTTCCCAGGGATCCCCCTCTCGGACTGCCTGCTCAAGCGCACGTGCGGTTATGGGCTGGCCGGAGTCAAAGGCGAGCGCCTGCGCCGGCGAGATCGTCTGTTCCTGCGCGGCTGCTGCAGGCAGCAGGCTTAAGGCGAACAGATAAGGCCATAGTCTGCGCTGACGTACCGCCGGCCGCTGAATCTCAGCTTCGTGACTTGTTCCTGACACGTTGGAATACCACTTTAGCATGTGCTGCGTCCTCTTATGGGAAGGGTTGCGCTGAGAATGGTACTTTGTAGCCATGATTACAATTCACCGTTTAATTCAAGCCGCCTTGGCAACCAGCCTGGTACTGGCCGGATCCGTGTTTGCCCAGGAGGCGGTTTCAACTGAAGTTGCAGGTACGGCAGATTCGGCTGACACTGTGGGTCTTGAGTTCGAGTCCAGCAGCACGAATGACTATCCGGTGCTGCTCGGGGTGGGCCTGCACAGCGGTTTCCCCGGCTTCAACCGTTTTGCGGCTCAGGCCAGCATGCAGTACCGCTTCTTCGGCATGGCACTTAAGGCCGCTCCCACAGCCGCTGGCCTGTACTTTGGGGGTACCTTGCGGGGATACGTGCCCGTGGGTGGTTTCGTTCCCATCTACGCAGGTGTTGGCGGCGGGATCTACGGAGACAGCAGCGAACTCCACCTGGTACTGGGTGGCCACGTACCTGTTGCAGAACGGGTCAGATTGGACCTGGAGGCCGGGGCCGCTCGCGTCAGCGCCTTTGACACTGCACAGTGGCTGCCATGGGTCTCGGTGGGTGTGAGCTACGTGTTCCCGGTGGCCGCCAGCGATTTCAGGCCGGGCTCTGGTGCCCCATCCACGCGTACCCCGCTTGGGCCCGGAAGCTCCATGGCATTATGCGGGGATCCAAGCGAGTCCTCGCTCCTGGCCGCCTTCAGCCGGACGATCAACGGCTTCATCAGCAGCGCAGAAGCGACTTACGCAGGCAGCTACAGCGATCTCCAGTACGATTACCGGATCACTGACGTAGACATCACCGGAAACAGCGGTTACGTGGCGATCCGTTACTCAGGTTCGGTGCGCGTAATCGGCGGCGGCATCGAATCCGCATCGGGTTCTGCTTCGGCCAGTTACGAATGGACAGGTTGTGGCTGGGGCCGGGGCGCCATACATTACTGAGAGCAGCTGAAGTACCTGTTCCGGGTCATATGATGCCCTGATGGCCGCAGAAACCCCAGGGGACAATCAGAGCAGCAACCCAGCACCGAAAAGCGCCAACCGTGGCGCCCTGATCCTCATGGGCGGAACCCTCGGCAGCCGGATAACGGGGCTGGTCCGCAACTCGCTGCTGACGCAGCTGTTCCCTGCCGGCATAAGCGACGCGTTCGTCACTGCCTTCAAGGTTCCGAACCTGTTCCGGGAACTGCTGGCCGAGGGTGCGCTGACCAACTCGTTCGTTCCTGCCTTCGCCCGCCTGGGCAAGGAGGAAGGCTCGAAGCTGAGCGCCGCGCTGCTGGGCGTGCTGCTGCTCGTCAACGGGCTGCTGCTCATC
>CALDPK010000073.1 GCA_937911855.1 uncultured Trueperaceae bacterium
CATCCTTCTCTCCATGCCCTGTCGACGGGGTCCCAGCTTCCTTGCGCTGCGCCGCTCAGAATTGGCTCAATGAAGTTGCGAATGTCTTCCATAAGTGAAGGGAAGCTATCGAGGTGGACCTGGCGGATGCGCCTGAGGAATGCGCTCCACTGTGCTTGTCGACCAGGGTCGCTTGTGAACGCAGGCGCGAAGGGCCCCGTGGGCAGGGCGTCGCCGAATCCGACGTCTATCTGGAGCCGCTCTCTTGCTGAGCCCAGGTAGCCAGTCATTTCAATCCTCACGCCGCCGTGTTCGGTCGCGGCACGGTTCTGCTGGCCGCGGATGGAATCTAGGTCGAAGTGGACGCCGTCATGTAGGTCGATTCTCGCGATCTCATGCGCCATCTGCACGATCTGAGCAACGTCGGCTGGCGTAGGCCGGCCGAGGAAGTCGATGTCACGGGTTGGGCGCGACGCAAGTCCGAAGTTGCCATACAGGTACAGGCCCCCTTTGAGGATGAGCCTTTCGCGGGCATTGCTGGAGCGAGGCGTGCCAGCCACCTTTCTTGCACGTAGAGCAGTTGTAGGCGGTTGTAGTCGACATCCTGTTCGCGTGCAAGGTTCCTCAGGCGCTGACGTACGGAGGTGGAAAGGTTCGTCTTCATAGAAGGGCCTCGACGTAGGTGCTCATCTGGCCGTGGACGCGGCGTATGTGAGCCGCCTCCATCAACTTGGCGGGATGGGCCCTGCGCCTGCGCATGTATGTCTGGAGGCTCTCCAGGAAAAGGTCGTTGCCCAGTTCGTTGCGGTAGTAGAGCATGTCGGCGAGGGTCTTCTCAGGGGAGTAGACCTTGAGGGTGACCGGGCCGGCCGCGTGTTCCTCGATTCCATACCCATAGACACGTTCAGTGAAGTAGTAGAAGCGCACGGGCGGGTACTCGATTGGCGGTGTCCGGGCCTTGTTGGGGATGGCGAGGTCTATCTCTCCCGGGACTACAGTACTGAGCTCGTGAAACGAAAGCGCGCTGCGGAGACAGACGACGCCTTTGGGAATGCGAAGTGCCAGCTCAACGAGCGTCTCGTCCGTCAGGGGTGGGGCGTCGGCGTCGCGGTAAACGCCACGTTGTACGCGCTCCGCGCGGCCGTGCTCGACCCAGGACGAGAGCAGGTGCGGGTCTATACCGGCATCGACAACCTGCTGGCGCCGCAGGTAGCCGTTGTGTTCCTTGAAGAGTCTCTTAAGGCGGGAGGTGGGTGTCTGGTCATCTTGGTGGCCCATGTAGTGTAGGTACCTTAGCACAAGTCACCTACGGTTTGTGGAGACGCGAGGGCGGCTTCGTCCAACCGCGACACCGTTGTCCCCAGTTGACAGTATCAAACGAGGCCGTCTAGTCTGTTTCATCCCGTAAGCCCGGAGGTAGTTCGTGGCCACCAAGGTCTACCCTTCCACCAAGAGCGTTCATGACGCGACAGAAAGGCAAGTGCTTGCAGAGCGCATTCGGGCCTTACAACCCGGGAGCGTTCGGCAGTGGGGCAAGATGACGCCCGCACAGATGATGGCCCACTGCGAACTGTTCGACCGCTGGATCCAGAGCGGCGAACCAAACCGGCAGACATTCATGGGCAAGCTCGTGGGGAGACCCCTGCTGCGCCGCATGCTGAGGCCCGACAAGGCCATGGCCAGGAACGTGCCGACGATGGCCGAGCTGACACCGGATGCCGGAATCGAGTTCGCTGCGGCACGCGACGCATGGCTTACGAGTCTGGAAGACTATTCGCAGTACAGCGCCGACATCTTTATGCATGACTTCTTCGGCCCCCTCTCGTACGAAGAGGTCGGCGCCTTTGTATGGAAGCACGCGGATCACCACCTGAAACAGTTCGGCGCGTGACCACAACTGATGTCACGAGGAGACGCCGTGTTCGACCAGTTCGATGACCTGTTCCTGAGTGGCGCCTTCGCGCCGCGTGCGGTGCTGCTGCGAGGCCTGACGCTCGAGCAGGTCGGTGCACGCCCGGCCAGTGCGCCGCACAGCATCTACCAGGAGCTGTGGCACGCGACGACGGTGCTGCGGAAGTCGCTGGATGGCGGAAGGGTGGTCCTGGAGTCCTGGCCGCACGCCGAACACTTCCCGGCAGAACATGGACCGATCGACCAGGAAGTATGGGACGCCTTGGTCAGGGACTACCTCGCCGCTTCCATTGAGGCGGTCGACCGCGCCAGGCGACCCGGATGGCTGGAAACGCCCGACCCCGGGTACGAAGAGCACGGTCTGACGTGGCGCGACTCTCTCGAGTTCCTCGCCGTCCACTCGGCGTATCACCTTGGCAGGATCGTGCTGTTAAGGCAGCAATTGGGCGTGTGGCCCCCTGCGTCAGGGAAAGATTAGCGACTGGCAGGGCCGTTCGCTTCAGGGCTCCTGCCGTCCCTGCCATGCGAAACGTCAATGAGCTAAAGCGTATTCATGGCCCACCTCAGCTGTTGTCCGTGCTGCACGAACTTGCTCATAGCTGAAACTGGAAGTCCTGCGCCCATACCGTTTGACGTCAGGGGCAGCGGCATCGCTGGGTGCTCTCAAAGGGTGAGCCCGGCAGGCGCCAATATTGAAACATGTGCCCCTCGGGCGCTCTATAATCGCAGCATTCGAAAACACGTCCTGTGTTCACGCGGATAGCACCTGGAGGCAATACGGATGACCAAGCAAGCATTAATCCGCAGACTGATAGCGTCAGTCATTTTCATGGCGATTGTGCTCAGCGCCGGTGGCACGGTGCTGGCGCAGCCCCTGCCGCGTGAGACACGCGCTCAGCTGATCGCCGCCACCGTTCAGGTGGTGCCCTGGGACGACGAAGCCGGCTAGCTGGCGTCATGGACAGGCTCCGGCACCATCATCAGCCCTGACGGCTACATCCTGACCAACTACCACGTGATCGGTGACAACGACACGCGCAGCCATTTCGACTGGCACGCCATCTTCATGACGGACGTCAATGCCGCCGATTTGCCACCCGTCCTCAGCTACTGGGCCCGCTTCATCGCCGGTGACCCGCTGCTCGACCTGGCGCTCCTGCACATCGAACAGTTCCCGGACGAAAGCCCAGTGCCGGCAGGAACCATGTTCCCGGCAGTGTCCGTGGGTGACAGCCACACGCTGCTGCCTGGGGACGGCCTGACTGTAGTCGGCTTCCCGGGCATTTCCGGTGCCACGATCACCTTCACGCAGGGCATCATGAGCGGCTGGCTGGGCGAGGATCTGGAAAGTGGCGGTCGTCAGTGGATCAAGACTGACGCGAAGATCGCCGGCGGCAACTCCGGCGGTGCGGCCGTGAACGAACGGGGCGAACTGGTGGGCGTGCCCACGGCAGGCATCCACGTTCTTGACGGCGAGATGTACGAAGAGCAGCTTTACATCCGGCCGATCGCCCTGGCCTGGGCCCTCATCGGTCCGCACGTGGCGAACGTGGTCAGGCCGAGCCTGGCAAGTTCGCCGACACCAGCGACCGTGCAGACGCCAGCGGTCACGCCGCCTGTTCCAGCCAACTCGAACAGCCCGGTAACGCAGCCTGGTACCGCGAGTGTTCCCAGCGGGGAACAGGGTGCACTGGCCATCGGGCAGAGCGTCACCAAAACGGCTGCAGCGGCCGGCGAAAGCCTGACCTGGCACACGTACGTGATCTCGGTACCAGCTGGTCAGCCCGCCATCACAGTCAGCGTGACCAGCAACGACGACATCGATTTCGCCTACAAGTTCGGCACCGAGATAATTACTTACAGCGAAGTGGACTACCTGAGTGATGTGGTTGACCTCGGGGGCAGCCAGACGATCAGCAATCCGCCGGCCGGACTGCTGTACGTGGACGTGATCAACGCCTACAACCGGGCAATCGAGTACACGGTGAGCGTCACGGGCGACTCAGCGGCACCGCAACCCCCAGTGACGACTCAGCCGGTGACACCACAACCGCCGCTGACAGCTCAGCCGGTTACACCGCAACCACCGCTGACGGCCCAGCCTCTCGCGCCGCAACAACCAGGCGCGCCCGCCGCTACCGACTACCCGGCGCCAACCCCATACGGCGATATGGGCGCTCTGCAGCTCGGCCAGCAGGTAGCCGGCAACCTGCAGCAGGAACCCGCAGACATAACCTCATCCGTCTTCCACACCTACGAATTCAACGTCCCTGCCGGTACGGCGTCCGTGACCGTCGTGCTCGACGCCGAAGGCACACTGAACCTGGCTGCCAAGCATGGCTCGCAGATCGAGTCCTATGCCGAGGTAGCCGAAGGCGGCGACTGGCATTACTGGATGTGGGCCGATGAAGGCGGCGGTACGGTGACTCTGCAAATCCCCTCCCCGCAGGCCGGAACCTGGTTCCTGGACGTGATCAACTACGGGAACAGCAACGCCGATGGTCGTTACACCCTGCGCATAGACGCCAACTGACCGTTCGCAAAACCTGAAAGTTATAGGCCGCTCCCGCGAACAGCCGTTCCGGGAGCGGCCGCTTTGAGCTCAGGGAATCAGGACGTCGTCAGTCGGCTGCAGGGTCGAGCAGGCGCAGGGCAGCACGGGCTGACTCCAGTAACTCCTCGCGTCCGGCCCCCTGGCCCAGCGCGGTCAGGGAACCGCTCAGGGCCAGGTTCGCCACACCATGAGCAGCGCTCCAGGCGAGCAGCGCATACGGCGGCAGGCTGGCCCCAGTTGGCTCAGCCAAGGGGCGGCCCGTACTCTGCGCGTGAGCAGCTGCTCCAGTGGCGAGCAGATGACCCAGCGCGCTCTGAGCGCTTATGAGCCGAACATCCGCAGTGTCAACCAGCTCCGGTTGGAACATGACGCTGAAGTGGCCCGGGTGATCCAGGGCGAACGCGACATAGGCAGTTCCCGCAGCAAGGAAATCGTTACCGGCCTCTTTGAGCCGGTTGCCCAGCAACTCGTACCCTTCTGCCGCCACGGCTGTGAGCACGCCCCGTTTGTCGCCGAAATGGTGGCGCGGGGCCGTATGCGAGACGCCCAGCTCGCGGGCCAGCGAGCGCAAGTTGAAGGCGGCGGGTCCCACTTCAGCCAAGACCTGCACCGCTGCTTGCAGCAGTGATTCGCGCAGGTTGCCATGGTGGTAGGTCACGCCTTCATCTTACCACTGGCAAGAATCCTTCAAGCGTGCTATCTTACCGCTGTAAAGATATATGGAAGCGCCCAATTCACACGTGGAGGAACAGGCAGTGGGAACAGAGAGTTTACTTTCAACCGAAACAAGAATAGTCATCGGAATAGTCCTGCTTACGGTGCCAACCATCGCTTTCGGTGGCACTTTCCTTCTTCGGATCGCTCAAGGCGCCGTCCCCGTGACACCCCTGCAATCACGCTTCTTCAAGGCCGGTCATGCTCATGCCGGCGTGCTGGTGACACTTGGGATGCTAGTTTACCTGGTTCTGGACCTGGCTGGCATAACCGGCCTCGGCTTAAGGCTCGGTGGGGGAGTGCTCTGGTCCGCCATCCTGATCCCCGCTGGCTTCTTCCTGTCTGTCAGTCACCGGGAAGCGACGAAACCCGGACGGCTGATAGTCCTTCTCTGGCTGGGCGTCATCTCACTGGCAACAGGCGTCATCGCGGCTGGCATCAGTCTGCTGACAGCCTGAGTTCGGAAAGCAACGCCCGCATCTCCTGCATGAACTGACCGAAACCAGGTTGTTCCGCTGGAAAGTGCCCGCAGCCCTCGAGCAACACCAGCTTCTTGTCGGCAGCAATCCGGTCGAAGAAGGGTTGACTGATGCTGACTGGTGTCCAGCGGTCCGCCTGGGGATGGAGCATCAGCACGGGAGTCCGCTCGAACGCTTCCGGTTCAACAATCGGCGTTGATTCCAGGTAGCTGCGCATCCAGCCGAGAGGTACCCTGCCGCCGCCGCCACGTCGATCATTGAGAACTTCCCGGACCAGACCTGGTTCATTGGCAATGTGCCGCATGTCGGCAATCCAACGGATCGGCACGCGCAGTCGGGCGAGCGGACCGGCCAGAAGTTTCAGTGCGGATCCCGCCACTGCCGCCAGTGCGGGATGCCAGGTCAGGCGCCGGCGCACCGCCGGATCGCGCGGGTCGAGCAGGCAGGTAACTACCAGCCGGTCCACCAAATCCGTAACTGCAGCCACGTCGTAAGCAAGCATGCCGCCCATGCTCGCCCCGACGAGTACCAGCGGTCGCTCATCGGCCTCGTGGCGCAACAGGTCTATCAGCATCTGACGCCAGTCCCCGTAGCGGATCGCGCCCGGATCAGTGCCTCTTGTGCCTCCATAACCGGGCATATTCGGCACTGTCACAAGGGTTCCCAGCTGTGCCAAATGGGCAGCGTACGGCCACATGGCCTGGCTGTTTCCCCCGGCCCCGTGGATGAGAACCACCCTGATGCTGGCAGCTGAATCGCCCACATGTTCCACGAAGACTCTGTCACTACGCCACGGCCAGTAAATGCCGGACCTCGCCGGGGGTTCGCCTGTGACCGGCGGCAGGTGTTTCTCGTAGCGGTTGGATAACTCGGCCATAAAGTCGCGCCGGGTGGTCAGCACCAGTGCGTTCTTGCATGGTGACATGCCGGAGTCCGCCGTGATGCCTGGGCATTCAGCGGGTACCGGCGCACATTTGTAGAATGGCCTCATCCAAGGAGGTTGGACATGCGCGTCGGACCGTTGTTCACGTCTGAGCTGTCTGTATTGTTGCTGTTCTTCGCAGTCAGCCTGTTGCCGCTGTTTCTTTTCTGGCGGATCTTCAGCAAGGCAGGATTCCCAGGAGCGTTCTCTCTGCTGCTGTTGATGCCAGGGTTTGGCTTGCTGGTGGCCAGTATCATTCTTGCTACTGCCGAGTGGCCAGCCCTAAGGCATAACTCTTAAATGCAGATCATTGGCGACCATTTCACTGTGCCCGCATCGTGGCCGGCAGACGCCCGAGCAAAGTTGGACCTGCTGCTGGAACGTGCCAAGGCCACGCATACGGACGAATTGTCAGTTGCGTTCGGTGACAGTGTGTTCTCGTGGCACTCCGGACGCGGCGAAGACCCCATACAGACGATGTCGGTCACCAAGAGTATTGTTGGCCTGGCGATCGGGCGACTGGTTACGCTGGGCAAACTCGACTCCATTGAAACACCTGTCAGCGTCTTATTCCCGGAGTGGCGTCAGGGACGTAAGGCGTTGATCACGGTCCGCATGCTGATGGAGCACACGTCGGGTCTGCAGAACGTGCCAATTACGACCGAGGAGATCTGGCCGAGTCCAGATTTCGTGCAGTTGGCCCTGGCTGCGGAACTGGTCACAGATCCTGGTAAGGCGTACTCGTACAACAACAAGGCTGTGAACCTGCTGGCGGGAATCGTTAAACGTGCGGACGGCCGCAAGCTGGATGACTTCACCCGCATGGAACTGTTGCGGCCGCTCGGCATTTCTGACGGTGAATGGATGCGGGATGCCAGCGGCAATCCGCACGCAATGTCCGGGCTGGCGTTGCACGCCGAAGACCTGACTCGAGTCGGGCAGCTGTTGCTGCAGCGCGGGCGCTGGCAAGGTTCACAGCTGATCGACTCAGCCTGGTTCGACGTCATGGACGGACCCGGTGACGACAAGCGGGAGAGTGCCCTCATGTGGTGGCACGTCCAGCAGGGAAACCTGACGGTTGCTGACAGGCACATCAGTGCCATGAGGGCCGCCGGTGTCGATCCCGTGATAATTGCGTTCTTCCAGCGGAATCAGGGTAAGCACGCCTCTCCAATGGACCTGCTGGTTTCAGCCCGCAAGTCGCTCGGCTTCTGGCAGGAGCGATTGCCTGATGGTGTCCAGCCGTTCGATTTCCAGCAAGGTCGGAGACTGGGCTACCGAGCGGAAGGCGACCTGGGACAATACGTTTACGCCTTCAACGACACCGGCCTGGTTATATCGAGGCTGATCCGTGAATCGACCATCGAAGCTGTCGTTCCGGAGTCCAGGAATCCGCCCGCCTCGGTAGAAGAGCATCTGGAGCGCATCGAGCCATTCCTATTCTCCGACTTTGAGAACCACGCAATAGCTCTATCCCAATCGCTGGAATGATGGTCGATCACAGCATCAGTAGAACAATGATTTCCGGGGCCAAAGCTTGCCATGAATTACTGGCGCCAGGGATTTATGGCTGTCCCACGTATTCTGCCAGATGCTGGCCCGTCAGCGTCGACCGTGCTGCAACCAGTTCAGGGGGAGTGCCCTGGAATACGACTTCGCCACCTGCAGAACAGCCCCCCGGTCCGATGTCAATGAGCCAGTCCGCATGAGCCATCACGGCCTGGTGGTGCGCAATGACAATTACCGATTTGCCTGCGTCGACCAGCCGGTCAAGGAGCGTCATCAGTTGCTGCACATCAGCCAGGTGAAGGCCGATAGTGGGTTCATCCAGTACGTAAATGTCGCCCTTGTCACCCATCTGGGCTGCGAGCTTGAGGCGCTGGCGCTCGCGGCCACGTCGAGCAGGGTTCTAAAAGCCGAGTTCGCCCGAAGGAAGCACTCGGGTATGCCAGTCCCCTCGTATACGTGCATCAAACGCCCTCGAAACCTGACATTATGGGTACTCGGGAAAGTACATCCGGAGCCATCGGAAACTGACATCATAGCGCCAATTAATGATAGCTTGCTTGCATGGACTCCGTTAACCTCGATATCCTGCCGCGTCGTGTGGAGGCACAGTTGAAGGAGCCGATTCGTGATGAGGCTGTGATTGCCATTCACTGTCCGCGCTCGGTCGGCAAGTCAACGGTGCTGCGCCGGTTGGCTGGGGAGCACGGTGTCGAGGTGATTGACCCG
>CALDPK010000074.1 GCA_937911855.1 uncultured Trueperaceae bacterium
GTGGCCGCAACTGCTGGACAACGGCCTGACAGTTGCAAGGGTCGGAACGGCGCAGCCCGTCCGGTGGCTGCTGGTTCTGCACTTCGGAAACGGGGAAGGGCGCCTGCCCGGGAACCTGCCTGCCCTGGCACAGGCCGCCAGGGTGCTTGAGCCGTACCTGAGTGGTCGCTGGCGCACGGAAGTGCTGGCGGAACTGCTGGACCTGCACGGCGACCTGACCGATACCCCGACAGAGGAGGCCTACGAGCTGATCTTGCAGGCAGCCATCCGGCTGGTGCCGGGCGCCGACAGCGGTTCGTTGCTCGCCCGGCGCCACGCACGGGAGCGTTATGTTTTCCAGGCAGCGCACGGCTTCGACCTGGAAGTGCTCCGCGCAAGCAACCTGCCCGACAGCCAGGTGCGGGGCTGGTACGGACCGGACGAGGAAGGCTGGCGCCAGGGCAGGCCACGCCTGCTCCGCCGGGACATCCACGACATCGAAGCGTTCGGGGTGGAGTCGACACCGGACCTGTCGGTACCGGCAGCCGCGTACGACAACATTCAGGCCAGCCTCTGCCTGCCGGTTGCCCGCGACGGAGAGGTCATGGCGATGCTGAACCTGGAGAACCAGAGCGATCCGGCAGCATTCGGCGAGGATTCGCTCGAGATCGCCCACATGTTCGGGCCGCCGCTGGCCAGTCTGCTCAACCAGCGGCACGTCAATGACCTGCTGAGGCACGCCGCCCTGGTGGATGAACTCACCGGGCTGTACAACCGCCGCTCATTCGATGAGAGCCTGAAGCGCGAGCTGGCCCGCCGGGTACGCGGAGCCGGCAACGTCACCGTGCTGCTCATGGACCTGAAGGACTTCAAGCGCATCAACGACACCTTCGGGCATGAAGCCGGCGACCGGGCACTGGAGCTGGTGGCGCAGGCGCTGCGCAACACGCTCAGGCAGTCGGACCTGCTCAGCCGCTGGGGCGGCGATGAGTTCGCCGCCATCCTGGTCGACACGCCTGATACCGAGGTGACTGCGGCGATAGAACGCGTGCGGCAGGCGGTCCGCGACGTAAGCCTCAACGGTCAGCAGTTGGACATCCAGATCGGCAGAGCCACCTCGCCAGCTGAAGGAAACAGTCCGGAGAAGCTGCTCCGGGTAGCGGATCAGCGCATGTACCGGGAGAAGCACGGCGCCACTGAGGACCCCGCCCTGTTCGACTGAAGCCAGCTGCGATGTTGACGTTCGCGAAGGGCCTTGCTACTATCGTGCAACAAGCGTTGTGTAATACGTAGCTGTGCAACAGGTAATGTAAAGTGCCTGTGCACGGAGCCTGAAACAGGCGAGAGGAGCGGCACATGAGCGGAGACAGCGGTTCGGCCCTGAGATTCCTTTGCCCGAACGGGCACCTGGGATTCGCCCCACTGAAAGTGGAGAGTTTTGAACTGGGGGTGGCCACAGCACCCGACTTCATCCTCGCCGACTCCGGTTCGGACGACATCGGACCCGGCCCGCTGGGCAGCGACACCTCCGCCGCGCCGAAGCAGTGGCAACGCCACGACCTCGAGAAGATGCTGCTCGCAGCCCGCAAACTCGGCGTGCCCATGATCATCGGCTCCGCAGGCGACACCGGCACCAACAGCCGCGTCGACATGTACGTCCAGATGATCCGCGAGATAGCAGAAGAACACCAGCTGGCCCCGTTCAGACTCGGCTACTTCTATTCCGAAGTCGAGGTGCCGTACCTGCGTGAGCGCATGGTCGCCGGCGAACGCGTCACCGGACTCGATGGCCGCGGCGACCTGAGCCTCGAGGAGCTCGACGCCACCGAACGGGTCGTAGCCGTCGCAGGTGTGCACCCGTTCATCGAACTCCTGAACCGCGGCGCTGAAGTCATCATCGGCGGCCGCAGCTCCGACTCCGTCATCTTCGCTGCCCCCGCCATCCGCGCCGGCTTCCCCGAGGCGGACTCGTACTACCTGGGCAAGGTCCTGGAGTGCGCTTCGTTCAACGCCGAACCGTACGCCGGCAAGGAAACGGTGATCGGCACCATCGGCAGCGACGGGGTCACGGTAACCGCGATGCACCCCGGGCAGCGCTGCACCGTCGCCTCGGTCGCCGGCCACGCCATGTACGAGCGGTCCAACCCGTTTTACGAGAACGTCGCCGGCGGCACCCTGGACATGACTCACTGCCATTACGAACAGGTTGACGAGCGCTCCACCCGGGTCACCGGCGCCCGCTTCACCCCCAGCGAGCAGATCCGCGTGAAACTCGAAGGCTCAGGCAAGGTCGGCGAACGCTTCATGGGTTTCGCCGGCATCCGCGACCCCTTCACCGTGGCCCGCATCGACGAAGTCATCGCCTGGGCCCAAACGCAGGTGGAAGAACGGTTCGGCACGCCCGAAGAAGGCGGCTACGAACTGCACTACCAGGTGTACGGCCGCAACGGCGTGATGGGTGAACTGGAGCCACTTAAGGACCAGACCGCCCACGAACTGGGAATCATGGTTTTCGGAGTCGCCCCGACCGCGGAGATGGCCGAGGAACTCACCCTGACCGGCACCCGGCAGATGTTCTACGCCCGCCTCCCTGACACCAAAGGCACTGCCGGCGGCGTGGCCTTCCCGCTCGACGAGGTCACCCGGGTCAGCTCCGCCTACCGCTGGACGCTCAACCACACCATCGCAGTTGAGGACCCGCTCGAGCTGTTCCAGCTGCACACCACCGAGATCGCTTCGGGTCAGCTTGAGGAGGTGGCCGCATGAATCAGACCAGACCGCTGTTCGAGCTCGCCAAGACCATCCGCAGCAAGAACGCCGGCGTGGACCGGATCACTTTCGACATCATCTTCGATGATCGGGATTCCTTCGAGCTTGTGAAACGCAGCGGCGTGCTGTCGCGCGAGTCCGTTTCGGAGCTGTACGGCATCGACCCTGAGCGCATCACGGACTTCGTTGAGTACGATCCCGCCCTGGCCATAAAGTTCACCATCCTCCGCAAACGTCCAAGTGGCAGCGCTGGCGACGCGGACATCTTTGGCGCCCAGCAGTACGCCCCGCTGCTCCATGTGGCGGTGCCGCACAGCTGAGCCTGAAATCACCGCCGGCTGCGGCTCAAAAGTCGTACTGTAGGCGCTATGACCGCTCAGTCCGGGGTGCCCCTGCTCGACCTGCTTGACCAGGCTGCCGGACGGCTGACTCCACAGGAGCACCGTCTGGCAGCCCACCTGGTTGAGCAGCTTGAGCACTGGGGCTACCGCTCCAGCAGCGAACTGGCCCGCGAACTGGGAGTGCACCGCTCAACCGTCGTCCGGTTCGCTCAGACCGTCGGCTTCAAGGGCTACCCGGAGCTGCAGGAAGCAGCGCGCGCAGCCTGGCAGCAAAGCCTCGCCGCCAGCAACCAGCTGGTATTGACCGGTGAGACGGACGGCAAGCTCGGCAAGGTGCAGGCTGTTTTCAACCGCGAACTCGAGAACCTGCAGCGCAGCTACAGCAACCTGGACATGGCCGCACTTGAAGAGACCGCAGCTGACATAGCCACGGCCCGGCGGGTCGTGGTTTACGGCCGGCGTTTCTCGCAGCCGCTTGCGCTGCACCTGGCTCAGATTCTGCGCACCATGCGCGAACGGGTGGACTCGGCGCCCGCCGCCGGCGGCATGGCCGTCGACCTGCTGTTCGACCTGACACCTGAGGACCTCGTCCTGGTCGTCTCCTTGCGGCGCCATTCACCCGAAGTGAAGCGCACCCTGCGGTACCTGGCTGATGCCAGCGTGCCCGTCACCGTACTCACCGACGCCAGCCCGGGCAACGAACTGGCAGGCAACACCCGGGTGTTGCGCGCGCACGTGGGTGGCACCAGCATGCTGGACTCCTACACGGCGCTCGTCAGCGTGGCGCACTCACTGATGACGCTTGCCGAGACCGCCTTGCCTGGAGCCGCAGAGCGGCTGACCCGGGTGGAGCAGGCCTGGGAGCACTTCAACAGGAGCTGAGAAAGCCTCAGCCTCGGGCTGCTGCCACGAACTCGCTGAACATGTCCATGTAACCGGGCTGCATTTCGGTCAGCCATTCGGGGTGGTACTGAACGCCGATGCCGAAGCCGTTCTCTGCTTCCATCGCCTCCACGAAACCGTCATCCGAAAAAGCGCTGACCCGCCAGCCTGGCGGGGGAGACTCGATCACCTGGCGGTGGAAACTGTTGACTGCACTGCCCGGTCCGAGCCAGCTGGCCATCCTGCTGCCGTGCTCGAAGGTCACGAGATGAGTCGTTGTGATGGGCTGTTCGTCCTGGTAATGGTTGCGCACCTCTGGCAGCATCCCCAGGTTCAGCACCTTGCCGCCGCCCAGTGCCTCGCAGATCGTCTGGTGTCCGCGGCATATGCCCAGCAGTGGCATGCCCCGGCTGGCTGCGGCGCGGATCAGCTCCACCTCCAGGTCGTAACGGACCGGGTTGGTATCACGCAAAGTCGGGTCAGGGTTGTCCAGGAAGTACTGGCCGGGGATGTTGCCGCCGCCGCTGACGAGCAGCGCGTCGATCGAGTCCAATACCGCTTCGGTCTGACCGGCAGCAGTGAAGCTGGTCGGCAGCAGGAGCGGTATGCCACCTGCCTGGGCCACTGTCTGCGCGTAGCGGGTGCCGACCTGGAAGAACGACTCGGGTTTGCCCTCGCGGGCGATGACTTCTGCTACGTGAACGGTGATTCCTACCCTGACAGGTTTCATCAATTGCGTCCCCTTATTTTGCGGTCGGGCTGTCGCCCGTCACTGCCTGCCGGCGCCGCCACCACCAGGTGATGCGCTTGCCGATGCGACCCTTCGGATTGTAGATCTCCTGCATGCGTTCGCCCAGCAGGTTGATTGACAGCACCAGTATGAGCAGCGCGATGCCTGGGATGGTGCTGACCCACCAGGCGATGAACAGGATCCCGCGCCCGTCCGCGATCATCGAACCCCACGCCGGGATGCTGGGCGGGATGCCCACTCCCAGGAAGCTGAGTGATGCCTCGAGCACCATGAAGTAGCCGACCCGCAGTGTGGCCAGCACGACGATGGGCGGCATGATGTTGGGAATCACTTCCCTGAACAGGATCCTGAAGCGGCCCTGACCCAGGGCGTGCGACGCTTCGACGTACTCCATCCCCGCCTGCTCGATGGTCTGACCGCGTGCCAGGCGGTAGAACTCCACCCAGCCTTTCAGTGACAGGGCCAGCACCAGGTTGGCGAAGCCGGCGCCAAGGAAGGCCATCATGCCGATCGCGAAGATCAGGTAGGGGAAAGCCAGCAGCAATTCCGTGAACCGGCCGGTGATAGCGTCGAATGCACCGCGGAAGAACCCGCCGAGCGCGCCGACTATCGTCCCGAAGGTCGCGGTGATCACCACCGTGAGCAGGCCGATCAGCAGGCTGACCCGCGAGCCGTAGATGGTGCGGCTCAGGATGTCACGGCCCAGCGTGTCAGTGCCGAACAGGTGCTCGGCTGACGGCGGGGCCAGGCGCTGCCCGAGCAGGGTCGCATCGGGATCGTAAGGAGCGATGTACGGCGCGAAGATGGCAGCCAGGATGTAAATAGCGATGACCAGGCTGCTTATGAGGCCGAGTGGGGTCTCCACAACCCTGCCCAGCAGGTTCATCAGACCGGGTTTGCCGCTGGACGAGCTCACAGCTCGATCCTCGGGTTGAGCCAGGTGTAGAGGATATCCACCACCAGGTTCGCGGCCACGTACGTCAGGGCGTAAAGCATCACCGCAGTCTGCACCACCACGTAGTCACGCGCGAATATCGAACTGACGACGAGCCGACCCAGGCCCGGCCACGCGAAGATCGTCTCGACGATCATGTTGCCGCCCAGCAGCTCACCGAACTGCAGGCCGGTGACCGTCAGGGCGGGGATGAGCGCGTTGCGCAGCGCGTGCTTCACCACGACCGTGTACTCCGGCAGCCCTTTGGAACGAGCAGTCGTGACGTACTCCTTGTGCAGCACCTCGATCATCGATGCCCGGACCACGCGCGCCAGTACCGCCGCGAACACCACGCCGAGCGTCAGCGCCGGCAGGATCAGGTGCTTAAGCGCAGTTCCGAACGCTGCGAAATCCCGGGCGAGCAAGGTGTCTATCAGCATGAAACCCGTGACTTTGGGCACCAGCATGGTGGCACCTATCCGCCCGGACGTGGGCAACCACTGCAGCTCAACGGAGAAGAGCAGGATGAGCAGCAGCCCGAACCAGAACGCCGGCATGCTCACGCCCACCAGTGCGCCTGAGAGGACTGTCCGGTCGAGCCACGAGCCTGCCCGCAGGGCACTGATTATGCCTACGGGCAGGGCGATAAGCAACGCGATGATGATGGTTGCGATAGTCAGCTCGATGGTGGCGGGCAGGCTGTCGCCGATCAGACTGGCGACCGGCTGGCCACGCACGATGCTGGTGCCCAGGTCGCCTTGGACTATGCCGATGAGGAACAGCCACAGTTGCTCCAGAACAGGTTTGTCCAGATGCAGCTGGTTGCGGAGGCTGTCGATCTGCTGCTGGGTGGCCTGGGTGTCGCCGAGCATGATCTCCACCGGGTCGCCCGGCAGGAAGCGCAGGAACAGGAAAGCCAGGATCGCCACCCCGAGGGCAACCGGAATCGCAGATACAAGTCTTTCTAATACTTTGCTGAAACGCATCGGGACCCTTTACCAAAGACCATGGGATTGCCTGGCCGCACGCCTGCCTTGGCTGCTGCAGCGACGCACTGTCATGTCTGGTGGCGCCATCATAAGACTGAGAGCGCCACCAGGGTCATGCAGTTCTGTTCAGTTTCAGTTGGTGCTGTAGCCAGCCTCCTGCAGCAGTTCCTTCGCCCGCTCGGGGTCGTAGGGGAACGGCTCGAGGTCTTCAGCGAAGCCGAAGCCACTGGGCAGGAACGCCGTGGCGAGCCGGTCGGCGTAGCCCTGATAGATGTTGTCGAGGATATATTGACGGGAAAAAATTCTTCCGGGTTGGGAATAAAGCAAAGAGAAGAGTTGGAATTCTACATTAGTCAATTCAACAACTTGATTGAAAACTCGCAGACTCATACTTTGCTCATCCACAACCACAGACGCTGTTCCAACAGAATGTTGCGGTGTGTGAAGG
>CALDPK010000075.1 GCA_937911855.1 uncultured Trueperaceae bacterium
GATGGCTCGCTGGAACGCCCGAAGCTGCATCTGCCCGGGTCCTCCCTGTCAACAGGATCCTAGAAACGCAACAGCCGCACGGTGGCGCAAGCCGCGGCTGAACGCCTCGGCGAAGTCAATCGATCTTTACCACCGGACATTGTGGCCGAACCCGTGCTCGATCGCAGCGTGCAGATGCCGGTGGGCGAAGCCGTGGGCGTGGTCGCCAGGGCTCCGGAATAGTCCGGCTGCGCGGTCGACCCGTACGTTGAAATGGACATCCGTCGTGACTTCCCTTCGTTCGCGGCGGTCAGAGTCCGTCCACCAGCTCGTTCGTGAACCAGTCGTCCGGCATCTCGCCCGTAGAGACGAGACCGGCATCGACCAGCTCCTGATAACCACGCGACCAACGCGTGGGTTCCGTGCGCAACAGCGCCTCGCGCCCACCGTCCGTCCAGGAGCGGCGGTATTCGTGACCTTCTGGCAGGAACGGGTAGGTGCTGAAGGCTGGCACGCCGTTCGCCAGGAACGACTGATCGGCTGCCCGCGAGGGCCGGTTGACGGGTGCCTGCTGTTCGGTCGCGGCTTCGATGAGGCTGAGGCAGAACTTTTCGACCTCGGCTGTCGTGTGTCTGGCGACGTACTGGGTGGCTCCCCGGACTCCCGGCGAATCCACGTTGTGGTAGGCCACGCAGTGCTCGGCGATCTCTCGGAAGAACGCGTCGGCGTACCAGCCGCTGCCGGCGTAGCGTCCGTGGGAGTGTCCGGGCCACCAGGCTATGCGGACGCTGCGCTTGAGGCTGCCCTGTTCTTCCTTGAGCAGCCGGGCCAGCTCCAGCAGGCACGCGACTCCGGTTGCGTTGTCAGTGATTCCGTACTCCCATGAGCAGTAGTGCGCGCCGACCAGGATGAAGTCGTCTGCTTCGGCGCCGCTTCCTGCCAGCCGCACTTCCGGCAGCAGCGAGGGGTACCAGCCAGTCTCCACCGTGGCTGTCAGGGTTACCTGCAGGCCGCCTGCAGCGGCAAGTTCCTTGAGGCGTTCACCGTCCGAGTGCCGGACTGATACGGCAGGCAGTTGCGGCAGACGCTCCAGCTGGTCTGCTGCCGGGGTGCCCCATACGGTTGTGGCGGTCATGTTGTGGATGACCTCGCCCGGGTTACTGAAGATGATGCCGGCAGCTTCAGCCCTGCTGAGCCGAAGCACGGTGATGGGTGTGCAGATGCCGTCAACCAGGGCGATCTTGCCCTTGGTCACGGCCGGATCGGCTTCGTTTGGGTTGAATGGAACGACTTCTGTCGTTACGCCTTCGGCAGGTGTGGAGGTCGTGAAGGCGTGGGTCAGGCATTCGAAGTTCTCTGCCCCGCCCGCAAGCTGGAGGTTTGCGTAGCGTGGGAAGCTGAGCCAGGCGTCGAACTCGTGCATCTGTACCTGCAGGCCCAGCTTTTCAAGTTGGTCGTGAATGTAGCGGGCTGCCTGCTGTTCACCGCTACCGCCCGTATCGCGCCGGACCGTAGCGAACCATTCCAGGTGTCGCTGCAGGGCCTGTCTGTCGACTATCTGTTTCATCCTGGCGGTCAGTTCGTGCACGGCAGCAGCTCCTCCGGTAACGGCTACAGGTGGTCTTCAGTCTGCGGCGTGCAGGCTGACCACTTGTAGTGACTAATGCCGGGAATATTAGCATGATGGGGCTTGACGTCAACCGCACTGTGACGTGTCAGATGACACACTAGCATCCGCAGTCGTCCAACACGCCTTTTGTAAAGTAAGAGTGTAGCTGCAGGCGCCGGTTTCACTTGTTCAGACAAGTTGTTTCGCTGAGTGACCCAGCTGCCCGCATTCAGGTCAGGCACCACCGTGCGGATACCGCCGGTCAGGCGGCGAATTCCAAGGCAATGAATGCGTGAACCGACAGGCTGGTTACAGCTGCAGTCCTGTCCAACGAGATTCACGCGTACTGGGATGTGGCTGGGTTCAGTCTTCTGCGTTCCAGAGGCTCAGTAGTTCCGCGGGGTTCCAGCCCAGGGCTTTCAGGTCCCTGATCAGCTTGGGGGTGGCATCGTCCCACCAGGTCCGCGCCTGTTTGCGGGCTGCGTGCTCCTGCCAGCCGTACTCGCGATCCGCTACTTCGTCTTCACCCGGCATGCCTAGCTCTGCCCAGCTGATGTGCCGGCCAGTGTAGTAGTCGCGTTCGATGATCTCGCGGTCATGCTCGGCCAGCAGCTGCTGCTCCATCTCCGCTGAGTCATCGAACTGGTTGTGATGAAACTGAACCGGTCTCGGCAGCCGGGGTTTGAGTGGCATGGGCGCCTGGTCCGACCAGCCGACGGCCAGCCCGAGCAGTGGGATCACGCGCTCCGGCAGGTTCAGCAGCTCGACCAGTTCGCAGGCGCCGTCGATGGTGCCGCCCACCATGACGGTCCCTAGACCGAGTGATTCGGCTGCCAGCGCGGCGTTCTGAATGGAAATCGACACGTCCTCAAGCGAGGTAATCAGCAGGCGGAAGTCGCTGCTCCTGTTGGGATAGGCCCGTTCTGCAGCAGCCCGGTCCAGCCGCCTCAGGTCCATGCAGCCGACGATGAACGCTCCGCACGTCTTGATGAACTCCTGACCACCCACGTGCGGCCGCAACTTCCTGAGAAGCTCACGGTCTGTCACCGTCACGTAAAGGGTGGACTGCATCGCGCTCGAGGTGGGCGCGCGCCGGATGGCTTCATGCAGCAGCGCAATCTGTTCGTTACTCAGAGGCTCGGGCCTGAAGCGCCGGACTGAGACGTGGCCCAGGATGGTTTCGAGCGTAGCCGCGTTATCTGGCAGTTCAGCTGGCAGTGGGCCGAAGGGGCCGGGCCAGGCGTCATGTGCGTCGGACATCAAGCGGTGAGGGTGGTGCTGGAACGGGCGGCAGTGCAGGTGGGATTCATACGAGTGGAGAGCATACGTTACCGGGATGCGCAATCTTCCCGGGTTCCTGGAGCGGCAGTGTACAGACGGCCGGCCGAGCGGGACCGGCACTGGTCTGCGCGGCAACTGCAGCCAGGGTGTATCATTCCGCCATGAAATCAAAATCAAGGGGCAGGAGCACGCCTGTACGTGCAGCCGTCCGGCGCTTTTGTGCGCTCGCTGCGATAGTTTGTGCCGTTGCTGTGTCCTCCAGTGCTCTGGCCGGTGCGGGGTTCCTTGGCCCGGGTGACGAGCAGCTCAACAGCGGCGAGTACTTCGACACGTTCAGCTTCACAGGGAATGCCGGTGACGAGCTGCTCATCGAACTTTCCAGTTCCGATTTCGATCCTTACGTGATCGTGATTGACGCTGGCGAGAACCCGGTCGCCTACCAGGACGACGGTGTCGGGGCCGGCTACGACGTGCGGCTGCTCGTCACGCTGCCGGCCACAGGCGTGTTTCATATTGTGGTTACTTCCGCGCTGCCCGGCGAAGTCGGCCGTTACCGGCTGTCCTTCTCGGCACTGGGTCCTGCGGGCGCGGGCGCTCCGCCAGCGAAACCAGGCGCGGCGCCAGCCGATACGCCCCCGACATCTCAAACTGCTCGCCCGGGAACCGTTTCGGGAACTGCTGTGGACACCAGCGGCGAGCCGATCGCCGGTGCCAGAGTCGTGATAACTCCGTCGGTCACGACGGGTCAAGTGGAAGTGCACACGCGCGCAGACGGAAGCTATCTGGCGGAGAATCTGCCGGACGTGCCGTACCAGATCCGGGCCTGGCACTATGTGGACCACGCAGGCTCACAGGTGTGCGTGCGGCTGGCGATGGACTCCCTCGCTGACTATGACTCGTTCTCCACGGGACTGGGGGTGGTCAAGAACTTCAGCTGGCAGCTGACCGGCGCGATTCCGGACCAGCGTGAAAGCCGCGGCACCTTCGGTGGAACGTTGAGCCTGTTCAACACCTGGCTGTTCGACGCAGCTGGCAACAGCATCGAATTCGTTTTCACCCCGACCGGACCGCTGGTTGACGGTTCAACGGCGGAAACCCTCACCCGCACCGTCGACATCAACGCCGACACCTACGTACGTGACGTACCGATCGGCCCGTACCGGCTGACGGCCACGCTCATTGAAGCTGACGGCGACCGGCTGCCGATGCTGCTCTCGCATTCAGAATACGGCGATGAACCCACAGCGCAGCTGGACATCAACTGGTCAGGCGACGGCAGCTGCAACCTTGGAAACGGCTTCGACTGGACGAACGTCTACGTCTGGCTGCCTGAATGACGACTGGCTGAGGCATGCATTTTCCGCCCTGTGCGCCGAGAATTCGGGCTTCTGATGCCCGAAGGTTGGCGCACGGGCTCATACTCTTGA
>CALDPK010000076.1 GCA_937911855.1 uncultured Trueperaceae bacterium
GTGATGGCAACGAGCGGTCCGTCCTGCACGTGATCCGGCAGGCGCGCCCGCTCGGCCATGATGCGCACGGCGTCGACGGCGGTGTTGCCGGTCACCACCATGCGGTCGGTCAGCTTCCCTTCGCGCAGCAGGTTGTCGCGCGCCAGCGGCGTGGGCGGCAGTTCAAGGTCGGTGAGCACGTCAGTGAGGCGCCGGTTGGCTTCCTCGGGGAACGGTTCGCGCATGTTGTGTGAGCGGAGGCCTGCTTCGACGTGGCCGACGGGGATGCCTTCCAGGAACGCCGCGAACGCCACGGCGAAGGTGGTGCTGGTGTCGCCGTGGACGAGCACGTAATCAAGCTCGAGTTCGCGCACCATGGCTGCAGCGGCCGGGATGATGCGGCCTGACAGCTCGGCAAGTCCCTGCCGTTCGGTCATGACGTTCAGGTCGACCGCCGGCTTCAGGTTGAACAGGCTGAGCATCGAATCAAGCTGCTCACGGTGCTGACCGGTTACGGCAACGACCGGCTCAAGTCCTTCGACCTGCTCGAGGGCGTGGACAACGGGAGCCATCTTGCTGGCTTCCGGCCTGGTTCCGAAAGCTACGCCGACCCGTCTGGCCGTCATTGGGTCCCCGCCGCCAGTTCGCGCTCCATGCGGACTTCACGGAGCCTGAGCAGCACGACGGCGGCTATCAGCGTAACGGCCGAACCGACCGTGGTGTACATCAGAAGTGGCGGCGTGGCTGACAGCAGCATGCCGAGGATGCCCAGTACCAGGGTGGCGGACCAGAGCACGAGGACGGTCAGGTTCTTGGAGCCGGAGCGCACGCGGATCATGTCGTGCAGATGGTCGTTGGACGCCTGCACCGGACTTGCACCGCGCCTCATGCGCCGCAACGTGACCTGGGCGATGTTCACAACCGGCAGTGCCAGGACCAGTATCGGCGCGGCGACGGTCACCGCAGCCGTCATCTTGAGTGCACCGAGGACGCTGACTGCCGCCAGCACGTAACCGATCATGTAGGCTCCGCTGTCACCCATCGTGATCTTGGCGGGACTGAAGTTGTGGCGCAGGAACCCGAGTGACGCGCCGGCGAGCGCGGCCAGCAGCAGCACTGACGCACCCCTGTCGCCGAACTGCAGGGCGACTGCCAGCAGGCACATGCTGGAAATCGCGGCAATGCCGCTGGACAGACCGTCGAGCCCGTCTATGAAGTTGAAGGCGTTGGTGAAGCCGACCACCCACAGCACCGTGATGATGATGCTCAGCATCTCCGGCACGAAGACGTAGCCGGTGCCGGACAGGAAGTTGGTGAAGAACTCTATCCGCACGCCGTTCAGGACCAGGATGCCGGCTGCGACGAACTGGGTGGCGAGCCGCATGAACGGCGGTATCTCCCACATGTCGTCCATGAAGCCGACCAGTGCCACGAGGCAGCCGCCGAGCACGATGGCGAGCAGCTCCACCCGGAAGCCGTCGAGCAGGTCGGGCCGGATGAGGAAGCCGGCCATGATAGCCAGCAGGAAACCCGCCAGGATGCCGAGCCCGCCGATGTTGGGCACTTTGCCGGTATGGACGCGCTGGCCAGTGCCGTGGCCTTCGCCGCCATGCTGGACGGCGCCTATCCTCAGGGCGAAGTCGCGCACCTTGGGTATCAGGAGCACGACGGTAACGACTGCGATTCCGAAGGCCACTACGGCCATTGCGAGTACGGGAAATATGCTGCTTTCTGCCACTGCCGAGTCCTGCCTCTCCCCCGGGCGGTCGTAAGACCGTGCCTTATCTTGCACATCATACACACCCGCAGTGGCCGGAGTCACGCCGGCGGCAGGCGGGTACTGCCCTGTTCACATTGCCTGCTGGCGCCGGTTGGGGTTATACTGCCGGACGCACTTGCCCTGCGGATTCCTTGCTGGAACCCCGGGCTGACTGAGCACGGAGAGGTGCCAGAGCGGTTGAATGGGACGGTCTCGAAAACCGTTGTACGGGCAACTGTACCGTGGGTTCGAATCCCACCCTCTCCGCCAGAATTGAACCGCAAGCCCCGGCAGCCGATGGTTGCCGGGGCTTCATTTTGCTGCCCGCCTGCGCTGCACCCGCGTTATGATTCGCGGAAGCCATTCACTGGCATCGGAGGGACCTTTCTGTGAAAAACGTGATTGTCAGCGATCACCCGCTGGTGCAGCACAAACTCTCGATCCTCCGGGACGTCAATACCAGCGTCCGCGACTTCAGGGAGCTGTGCGCGGAACTGAGCATGCTGCTGGCGTTCGAGGCGATGCGTGACCTGCCCCTCGAGGACGCGGAAGTACAGACTCCTGTTGCGAAGGCTGACGTGCGCGTCCTGGCCGGCAAGAAGCTTGCCCTGGTGGGCGTGCTGCGGGCCGGACTGGTGATGGTGGACGGGCTGCTGAACCTGGTGCCCAACGCACGGGTGGGCCACATCGGCCTGTACCGTGACCACGAGACGCTGCAGCCGGTCGAGTACTTCAGGAAACTGCCTGGCGACATCAGTGAACGCAGCGTCTTCGTGCTCGACCCGATGCTTGCAACGGGCGGCAGTGCGGCTGCTGCCCTGACCATCCTCAAGGAAGCGGGTGCCCGGAGCATCAAGCTGCTGTGCATCATCGGCGCCCCCGAAGGTGTGGCCAGGGTGCGCGAAGCCCACGCTGACGTGGACATCATCCTGGCAGGACTGGACGGGGGCCTCAACGAGCAGGGATACATCGTGCCAGGCCTGGGCGACGCCGGCGACAGGATCTACGGCACCCGCTGAAGGCGCAGGCACGGGTGACGAAAAAGAGGATGGAAGCAGTGAAAGCTTCCATCCTCTTCGTGCTGCATGGCTGGCCCACAGGGATTCGAACCCCGACCGACCGGACCAAAACCGGGTGTCCTACCATTAGACTATGGGCCACCGTTCGCAACCGGGCCAGTTGGCTGGCCCACAGGGATTCGAACCCCGACCGACCGGACCAGAACCGGGTGTCCTACCATTAGACTATGGGCCAACGCCCCGGTTGCGACTGACTGCCAGCGTTCCGCCAGGAGCGGACGTGCTGCAGACAGATAAGGATTCTACCGCCGGGCCGGCGCAACCGTCAAGGTGAGCGCTGACGCTCAGCGGGCTTCACCGTAATCGAAGAATCCCCGGCCGGTCTTCCGGCCCAGCAGGCCGGCGTCCACGAGCCGGCGCAGCGACTGCGGAGCCAGGAACCTTTCACCCAGAGCCTCGTGCATGCCGTCGGCGATGAACAGTACCGTGTCAAGCCCGACGTAATCAGCCAGCTCGAGCGGGCCCATCGGGTGATTCAGCCCGAGTTTCACGGCAAGGTCAAGGTCCTCGCCCGTCGCGACGCCTTCCTCGTGCAGCCGGATCGCCTCGAGCAGCAGCGCGGCCAGCAGCCTGGTAGTCACGAACCCCTGGCGGTCAGCCACCGTGACTACGGTCTTGCCGCAGCGTTCAGCGAGTTCCCGGGTCGCCTGCAGGGTTTCATCCGAACTGTGAACCGCCCGGACCATCTCGACGAGTTTCATGCGTTCCGGCGGGTTGAACCAGTGCATGCCGACCACCTTCGCTGGCCGCAGGGTCGCTCCGGCCAGGACGGTGATCGACAGCTCACTGGTGTTGCTCGCCAGGATGGCGTGTGCGGGCGCGAACCGGTCGAGCTCACGGAAGATCTGCCGTTTGAGTTCCAGCTGCTCGGGCACCGCTTCGATGACGAAGTCGACGTTGTTTACCGCCTCGCTCAGGTTCAGGTGCAGCTTCAGCCTGGACTGTGCCGCGGCGTCGGCCCGGCGGGTGATGCGCAGGCGAGCTTTCTCCAGCGCGTCGCCTGCCGGGTCGAACAGGTCCACCTGCAGTCCGGCCTGCAGGAGCTGGACCGCGATGCCGCCGCCCATCGTGCCGGCGCCAACTACCGCGACCCGGCCAATCTTCGTTTCGGGCATTTCTACCTCCGCTGTCATGCAGCCTCTACTCTAGCTCTGCGGCGGCGCCCGCATAAAGGTCGAAGCGGATGGTGCGGCCTTTCAGCCTGCCTGACGGTGGCACCGAGCCCAGGTCCTGACCCTTGAGAGGGCGCTTCACCACTACCCGCAGCAGTGCCGCGTCCCTGGCTGCGCGCAGCAGTTCTGCGTCGGCTCCATCCGCTGAGGAAAGCTCGTGGAACAGCCGCATCGCCTTGCGTTTGCCCGCTGTCTTCTTGCCGCCTTCGAACATCGGGTCCAGGTAGACGACGTCAAACGGACCGCGGCCGGGCAGAAGCTTGCGGGCGTCTCCCAGCAGAAGTTCCATGCGGCCGGCAGCTGCAGCCAGGCGGGGTTCCCCGGCTGCGCGCCTCAGGCCGTCTTTCAGCAGCAGCCACGCCAGCGGTGACCGCTCCATGGCGGTCACCTGGCAGCCGGCGTGCGCCAGATCGAACGCGTCTGCACCCATGCCGGCCGTGGCGTCTGCAACGTGCGGTGGCGGATTCCGGCCCGCGAGGGTGGCCCGCAGCAGCGGTGGCCGGCCGCTCGAGGGTTGCAGGTGCACGGAGAGCGTCTCACCGCCTTCAGTGACGAGTTCCAGCACCCCCTGAGCGACGCGCAGCGCGGCGCCGTGCTCTGCAAGGAAGTCGAGGCTGCCGGGCTCGAGCCCGTTCAGCAGCTCGGCTGCCAGCGCCTTATCTCCCTCGATCATGACCGCATGCTACCGCGTGCTAACATCGATAGTTGAGAACAGGTTCAGGCTTCGTATCGAAAGCCAATCGGGGATTTCACCCCCGAAGCACAGGCAGACTGCAGATTCCTTTTTCGATGACTGCCGTCTGGGAGTGCTGGAACCCAGGGAGGTCAAAGATGAGCAATCAGGAATACGCAGCCCGCCGGGCAAAGGCCGTCACACCAGGTGCGATGAGCGTCCACCCCATCTACCCCGTTAAGGGCCAGGGGTCTTACGTATGGGACGCAGACGGCAAGAAGTACCTGGATTTCTCGACGGGAATCGCCGTCATGAACGTCGGCCATTCCCACCCGAAGGTCCTGGAAGCGGTCAAGTCACAGATAGACGAATTCCAGCACCTGTGCTTCGCCGTGGGCATGCACCCCAGCTACATTGAACTCGCCGAGAAACTCGCGCAGATCGCACCGGGCAACTCGCCCAAGAAGGTGTTCCTGGCCAACTCGGGCGCCGAAGCCGTCGAGAACACAGTGAAGATCGCCCGCGTGGCCACCGGCCGGCAGGGCATCGTCTCGTTCACGCACGCTTTCCACGGTCGCACCCACATGGCCCTGTCGCTGACCGGCAAGGCTGACCCCTACAAGGTCGGTTTCTCGCCGCGCGCTGCCGAGGTTTACCGGGCACTGTACCCGTACCACTACCGCAACCCGTGGGGCGCGAAGAACGCCGAAGAGACCGGTCTGCGCGCGCTGGACGCACTCATCGACCTGGTCAGGACGACCATCGGCGAATCCGAAGTCGCAGCCTTCCTGATCGAACCGGTCGCCGGCGAAGGCGGCTTCATCCCCGCACCCGAATCGTTCCTGCGCGGCCTGCGCGAGTACTCGCGCTCGATCGGCGCCCTGTGGATCGACGACGAAGTGCAGGCAGGCATGGGCCGCACCGGCAAATGGTTCGCAGTCGACCACTACGGCCTCGAGCCCGACCTGATCGCCAGCGCCAAGGCACTGTCCTCCGGCTTCCCGCTGTCAGCGGTCATCGGCACGCAGGAGGTCATGGACAGGCTGTCGCCGAGCATGGTCGGCACGACCTTCGGCGGCAACCCGGCAGGTTGCGCAGCCGCCCTTGCAACCATCGACGTGATCGAGAATGACGGCCTGCTTGAGCGCGCCAGCCACATCGGTGAAAAACTCACCGCTGCCCTCAAGTCACTGCAGTCGAAGTTCGAGGAAGTCGGCGACGTCCGCGGCCTGGGCGCCATGGTCGGCGTGGAACTGATCAATGCGGACGGAAGCCCGCACGCAACCGCAGCTGACGACATCATCAGCGCAGCGCTTGAAGACGGCCTGCTTGGCCTGTCCTGCGGCACCTACGGCAACGTGGTGCGGCTGCTGCCGCCGCTCAACCTGAGCGACGCCGAACTCGCTGAAGGCATTGAGAAGCTCGAACGCGCCTTCACCAGGGTGTTCAGGGGTGAGCCGGTACTCGCAGGCTGAACCGCACGAATGACCACAGACGAAAACGGCCCGGCAGATTCACTTCTGCCGGGCCGGATTTCATCAGGGGAACTTCAGTCCCGGGCGGGACCCTGCTCGACCGGTACGCCGACCATGTTGCCCCACTCGGT
>CALDPK010000077.1 GCA_937911855.1 uncultured Trueperaceae bacterium
GCACGCCGACGCTGGCGGCGCGTCCCGTCGCCACCATGATCGACATCGGCGTGGCCAGGCCCAGCGCACAGGGGCAGGCGATGATCAGCACCGCTACCGCGTTCACCACGGCGAACGCCATGGCGGGCTCCGGGCCGAGCCAGGACCAGACCACGAACGTCAGCACCGCGACGACGATGACGGCCGGCACGAACCAGGCCGCGACGAGATCCACCAGGCGCTGGATGGGCGCCCGGCTCCGCTGCGCCTCGGCCACCATGCGCACGATCTGCGACAGCAGCGTGTCGTCGCCGACCCGGGTGACGCGCATGACGAAGCTTCCGGTGCCGTAGAACGCCGCCTGCCCGAAGGACAGCAGCCCGGCGTATCCGAAGAGCAGGTCGAAGCCAACCCGGGACTGGCTCCAGAGCTGGAGCGCCCGATGATGTTGCTCGTATCCGCTGTCCGCTGAAGCCCACCACTTGACAAAAGTCTGAGAATAGAACGCCTTCTGGGACGTTTGTCCTTGTCATGTTTCTCACAAAGCCCGATTCTTGGATAAAGCACTCCGCGTTTAGGCGGGTGCATTTCTGAGAGGAAGGTACAAATGTCTGACAACGACATGCCGCTGCCGAACACGACCGCAAACATACCGGTCAACGCAGCGGCCGCCAGCCGGCTCACCCCGGAACTGGTCCGGCTGGTATTCGCCTACCTGGCCGCAGCAGCCGCCTGGCTGCTGTTCGGCACCAGCGTAGGGGAGTATCTGGGAATCAAGTTCGTCAGCCCCGAAGTTGACTCGATCGCCTGGCTGTCATTCGGCCGACTCCGGCCGGTCCACACCAACGCCGTCTTCTGGGGCTGGGGCTCCCTCGCCGCACTCGGCCTGGCCATCTACATCGTCCCCCGCACCAGCCAGCGGCAGCTGTACAGCATCCGCAACGCCTGGATAAGCTTCTGGATCCTCAACGTCGCCGCACTCATCGGCGTCATCACCCTGATGATGGGCATCAACAACAGCGGCCAGGAATACCGCGAATTCGTATGGCCCGTCATGGCCCTCTACGCCTCAGGCGTCATCCTCATGTTCCACAACCTCTACATGACGATCGCCAGACGCGCCACCGAAGACATCTACATCTCCAACTGGTACATCATGGCTGCAATCGCCTGGACCATCATCGTCATAATCATCGGCTACCTGCCCTTCTACACCCAGGACGGCATCAGCCAGACCGTCATCCAGGGCTACTACATGCACATGGGCGTCGGCATGTGGTTCACCCCACTCGCCCTAGGCGTCACCTACTACGTGCTGCCAGCCCTGCTCAACAAGCCCATCTACTCCTACTCGCTCGGCGTCCTGGCCTTCTGGACCCAGATGGTCTTCTACACCCTCATCGGCTCACACCACTTCGTCTTCAGCCCCATACCCTGGTGGCTCCAGACCATCGGCATCGTGTTCAGCTTCGGCATGGTCATCACCCTTGCCGCCGGCACCGGCAACTTCCTCATGACCATGCGCGGCAGCGGCCGCACCATCCGCCGCAGCTACAGCCTGCCCTTCATCCTGGTTGGCGTACTGAGCTACTTCATCTTCTCGATCCAGGGTTCGCTTGAGGCGCTCCGCTCACTCAACGAAGTCTGGCACTTCACCAACTTCACGGTCGCCCACTCGCACCAGACCATGTACGGCTTCGTCGCCTTCCTGCTCTGGGGCGGCATCTACGGACTGCTGCCACGACTCACCAACCGTGCACCGAACCGCGCCGCAGTCGGCGTCCACTTCTGGTTCGCCCTGGTCGGCATGGTCGTCTACACGGTCCCCCTCATGATCGGCGGCACGCTGCAGGGCCTCAGCTGGATCGAAGGCAACGCCTTCATGGAATCCGTCATCCTCATGGCTCCGCACTGGATCTGGCGCGCCATCGGCGGCAGCATGATGCTCCTGTCCCACTTCGTCTTCATCTACAACATGTGGGCGATGCGCCCCGTCCGCAGCGAACAGAAGGCCGTCGCCAAGGCAGCAGCATTAAGTGAGGCAGCAGCATGAAGCTCGACTACCACAAGAACCACCGCCTGCTGATCGGCCTCATCTTCTTCGGCTTCCTCGCCCTGTCACTGACCATCGCCGTCTTCCCGGCATTGTGGGTTCAGAGCAACAACGCACCGATGGAAGGTGCGCAGCCACTCAGCGAACTCGAGTACGCCGGCCTGCAGGTGTACGTAGCCGAAGGCTGCATCGGCTGCCACACGCAGCAGATCCGCCCCTTGGAACAGGACATGCCGTACGGCAGGCCGTCCACCCCCGGTGACTGGGCCAGCACCGGTCAGCTCGACTGGCTGCGTGCAACCCCCGCCCTGCTGGGGACCCAGCGCACCGGCCCGGACCTGAGCGACGTCGGCACGCGCCAGCCAAGCGAGATCTGGCAGTACATGCACCTGTACAACCCGCGCTCAGTGGTGCCAGCAAGCGTCATGCCCAGCTACCCGTGGCTGTTCGACGTCAAGACAGAAGCAGATGCGGACGACGTCGTCGTTCCCCTGCCCGAAACCCACGCGCCACTTGCAGGCGTCGTAGTTCCCAACGAGAAGGGCCAGGCGCTCGTTGCCTACATGCTGGCGCTGAAGCAGACCCCGTTCGAAGTCACCAGCCTGCCGCACAGCGGCCACGGCGGCAACCAGCACGTTGCAGCTCCCGCTGACCCCGCCCTGCCCGACGGCGCTCAGCTGTACAGCGCCAACTGCGCCAGTTGCCACCAGGCGAACGGCCAGGGACTGCCGGGTGCCTTCCCGCCACTCGCCGGCAACAGCGTTGTCCTGGACAGTGACCCGACCGAACACATCCACACGACCATCTTCGGCATCCAGGGCAAGACCATCGACGGCGTCGACTACGCGTCACCCATGCCCGGCTTCGGCTTCCTGAGCGCCGAAGAGATAGCGGCAGTAATCAACCACGAACGCACCAGCTGGGGTAACGACGCCCCAACCGTAACGCCAGAGGACGTACAGCAGATTCGCGAGGCCGGCGAATGAAGCACAGTCAGGCAGAGAACTTCGCCACTTCACTCGAAGGGCACTTCGTGACACATCAGGTCGGCTGGATCGACTACGTGATCATCGCCGTCTCGACAGTCACCGTCCTGATCAGCATCTACTACACGTTCAGGTACCTGCTGCCCAGAAGCAGGGGCAACCACCCGCAGATCATGCACGAAGTACTCAAGGGCGCACGGGAGGACACGCTGTGAACGACCGGCCCAGAAACCACGTGTTCGTATACCTCGACGGCAACCCGGAACCAATCGCCGATTACGCTCCGCCACTGCGCTTCGACCTGGACACCACGGGACTTGCCGATGGAGAGCACAACCTGCGGATCGAAGCTTTCGACGCTCACGGGCACATGGGCGTGCGGCACGTGCCTTTCACCGTCCGCAACGGCCCGGGCATCGCCGTGCAGGGCATAAGCCACAACGACGTGCTTGAAGGCACCATCCCCGTACTGGTCAACTCTTACGGCGGCGCCAACGAACCCAATTGGGAACCTTCCCGCGCGGAGACGCCGGCGTCCATCCCCACCTGGATCTGGGTGCTGGTCATCGCGATGGTCGCCTGGGGAACCTTCTACTTCGTTGGCCAGTGGAGCCCGAGCGGGCAGTTCGCCGACTCGCCCACCTACCAGCCGCTGGTCAGCCGCGCGCCCGAGACAGTAGCGCCCTTGGTCGACACGAGCGAGGAAGATGCCCGTCAGGGAGCGCTGCTGTACTCGAACCTGTGCGCCAGCTGCCACATGGCAGAAGGCACCGGCATGCCGGGCTTCTTCCCGCCGCTCGCAGGCAACCCGGCCGTCCTCGACCCTGATTGGCAGCAGCACATACGGGTGGTCCTGCACGGCGGCCAGGGCAGCACCATCGACGGCATCGAATACTCAGTGCAGATGCCCGGTTTCGGGGGTCAGCTGTCCGATGAGGAGATCGCGCTGATCGTCAATCACGAGCGGAGCAGCTGGGATAACGATGCACCGACCGTCACATCCGCGGATGTTGAGCAGGTGCGCTCAGGACAATGAAAATGGCTGCCGTATCAGCTCACATCATGCGCTGATTGCCAGTAAACTGCAGGTACCTGACATTGCCCTGACAAACGGCGCCGCCGTTGTGCAGTGGTGATGAAGACACGGAGGATTAAATGAAGAAATGGATTGCAGCAGCCCTGGCACTGAGTCTCACCGGTGGCGTCCTGGCGCAGAGCCTCACCGTCTACACGAGTGTGGACGAGGAGAACTCAGCCAAACTGTTCAGCGCATTCACTGAGGACACCGGCATCGACGTCAACTTCGTGTTCCTGTCCTCAGGACCGGCCCTAAGCCGCATCGAGGCAGAATCGAACCGTCCGCAGGCTGACGTCTGGTTCGGCGCACCCAGTGAGAACCACGTGCTGGCGGCCGAACGCGGCCTCACCCAGCCTTACGAAAGCGTGAATGCCGACGCCCTGCCCGAGAACTTCCGCGACGCAGGCAGCTACTGGCACGGCATCTACACCAACCCGCTGGCCATCGGCGTTCGCACCGACACGCTCGAAAGCCGCGGCGTTCCGGTTCCCACCAGCTGGGCCGACCTGACCGACCCCGCCTACGCTGGCCTTCTGCAGATGCCCTCACCGCAGTCAAGCGGCACCGGCTACGCAGTAGTCATGACCCTCATCGAACTGTGGGGCGAAGAAGCCGCGTTCGAGTACCTGGCAGAACTGCACCCCACCATCCAGACCTACACGCAGAGCGGCACCGGCCCCTCCGGCGCCCTGGGCGTCGGCGAGACCGCCATGGCCCTGCAGTTCACCCCCGCGTTCCTGCAGCTCCGCAACGAGGACTTCCCCGTAGAAGTCGTCTTCCCGAGCGAAGGCGTTGGCTACGAAGTCGCAGCAGTCTCCATCCTCGAAGGCGCGACCAACCTCGAAGAAGCCCAGGCGCTCGTCGACTGGATCCTCTCGGTAGAAGGCCAGACGCAGCTCGTTGAGAACGAAACGTACTTCCTGCCGGTCCGCGCTGACGTGAGCGCCGGCGAAGGCATCCCCACCCTGGACAGCATCACCCTCGTGTCGTACGACCCGGCAGTTGCCGCCGAACGCCGCGAAGAACTCGTAGACCGCTGGCTCGACCAGGTCCTCGGACAGTAACGGACAAAACCGGGCCACGCTTAAGTGCGTGGCCTGGTAACTTCTTTTAGTGAAACAGCTGAAACGTCTGGCACGAGACCCACTCCTGCTCGTGCTGATAATCATTATTTTCGCCGCCCTGGGCGTGTTCGTCGTCTACCCGCTCGTCAAGGTGCTGCTGTCCAGCTTCCAGACGCGCAGCGGCGACTTCACCCTTGCGAATTACGAGCTGTTCGCCACCAGGCGCCTGTACCAGAGCGCCCTGCGAAACAGCCTCACGGTTGGCGCCACCGTGGCCGTAATCAGCGTCGTACTGGGCTATATTCTTGCGTTCGTCACCACCCGCCTGCGCACCCCCGGCCAGGGACTCCTGCACATGGTGACGATGCTGCCAATTATCTCACCACCATTCGTCAGCGCCGTATCCATCCTCTTCCTGTTCGGATTCAACGGCCTCGTCACGCGCCACCTGCTGCAGCTTGAAGACTTCAGCATCTACGGCTTCGGCGGAGTGGTGCTCAGCCAGGTGTTCACGTTCACACCCATCGCCTACCTGGCACTCCGCGGCGTCCTGCAATCCATCAACCCGACACTGGAAGATGCCGCACTGAACATCGGGGCCAGCAAATGGCAGGCGTTCCGCAAGGTCACCCTCCCATTGTCACTCCCGGGTATCGCCAGCGCCCTGCTGATCGTGTTCATAGAATCCCTCGCGGACTTCGGCAACCCGCTCGTCCTGGCAGGGGCGACCTTCCCGATGCTGGCACCCCAGGCGTACCTGGAGATCACCGGATCATTCAACCTGCCCCGCGGTGCCGCACTGGCCGCCGTGCTGCTGGTGCCGAGCCTGACCGCGTTCGCCATCCAGCGCTACTGGATCTCACGCCGCCAGTACATCACCGTGACCGGCAAACCAACAGCGTCCACTTCAAAACTGGTCAGCGAGCCAGTAAAATGGCTGCTCTACGGAATCTCGGTACTGTTCGCAGTTCTGGTGGCCGCTTTCTACCTGGTGATCCTGGCCGGGGCATTCACGCGCGTGTGGGGCTTCGATTACACCGTCACCCTGCAGCACTTCCGCTACGTTTTCGATGTCGGCTTCAAGTCCGTCACCGACACCCTCATAGTGGCTGCCATCGTCACCCCAATCAGCGGCATCATGGGCATGCTGATTGCCTTCCTGATAGTCAGGCGACGCTTCCCCGGCCGTACACTGCTGGAGTTCACGAGCATCCTAAACTTCGCCGTACCCGGCACGGTCGTCGGCATCGGCTACATCCTGGCGTTCAACGGACCACCGATAATCCTCACCGGCACACTGACCATCCTGGTTGCAGCCTTCGTGTTCCGTTACATGTCGGTGGGCATCCAGAACGGGGTCGCGGTGCTGCGGCAGATCGATCCAGCCATAGAAGAGGCAGCCCAGAACCTGGGTGCTGACAGCGTGACTACATTCCGCAAGATCACACTGCCGCTCATCGCGCCGGCGTTCTTCTCAGCCCTCGTCTACGCCTTCGTCAGGGCCATGACTGCCATCAGCGCAGCCATCTTCCTGGTGTCAGCCAACTGGAACCTGATGACCGTTCAGATACTGAATCAGGTCGGTTCCGGGCGCCTGGGCGTGGCAGCAGCCTTCAGCGTGCTGCTCATACTCATCGTCGTGATTTTCATGGGAGCGTTGAACCTGGTGATGAACCGCTGGACGCGCCACTCGGGGAACATACGTTTCTGATGCAAGGAGAAGCCGGTTTGAACGACCTCACATTACTCGACCTGCGGAAAGAATTCCCTGGCCACGACGGAACAGCCAATGTTGTCGCCGTCAACAACGCCAACCTCGAAGTACCCCGGGGCACCCTTGTCACGCTGCTGGGACCATCCGGCTGCGGCAAGACCACCTTGCTGCGCATGATCGCCGGCTTCGAGGAACCCACCAGCGGCACCGTACTGTTCGGCGACCGCGACGTGACCAACGACCCACCCAACAAGCGCGATACCGCCATGGTGTTCCAGTCGTACGCGATCTTCCCGCACCTCAACGTCTTCGAGA
>CALDPK010000078.1 GCA_937911855.1 uncultured Trueperaceae bacterium
AGCGCGCGCAGCGCGCGGTCGAGGCGCTGCCCGAGGTCCCGGTTGAGTTCCGGTGCGAGCAGCAATGGGCTCAGTCCCTGCTCCAGTTCCGCTTTCAGCAGTGGCAACAGCTCAGCCAATCGCTGCCTGCGCAGGCCGCCTGTCAGGTTGAACCAGCCTTCTGCAGGCAGCTCCAGGCTCGGCGGTTGCAGCGGGACGTGCGACTCAGGGAGCGACAGGACCGGCTCTGGTGCAGGCACGTCGCGGTACTCGGCGAGACCCTTGCTGACCAGGCTGCGGACGCTGCTGACCGGCACGTCCGCGAGCCTGGCCAGTTCCGCGGCACTGGCCTGCGGACCTTCAAGCAGTTTCTCCAGCGCCAGCCTCTGGTTGGCGGCCCGCGCAGCATCATCGAGCCGGGCGGTGTCGCTCACGGTGGCTACGAGCTGACTTTCCAGCCTGGGTACGACCCGCACCCGTTCCTTTATCAGCCCTTCGGTCCGCAGCAGCTCAAGCGTTGCGGCCGGAACGCTGTCAGGTGGCTGCCAGGTGCCCGCGCTGAGTCCCGGAGCGAGCAGTGATTCGTGCAGCAGCCTGATCTCGTGACTCAGCTCAGCGTCCAGCCCGGTGAGGGTGAAGGCTCCAAGTACCAGGCCTTCAGCGGAACCGCTGTAGTCGGCCAGCTCGGAGAACAGTTCGACCGCCCCCGGTGTGAAGAAGGGCCGCTCGTCCAGCCAGCCGACGAGTTCCTTGAGCTCGAGGCCGTCGCCCGTCCGCGACTCACTGATCCCGGTGCAGATGCCGATGCGCAGGCCGCCCTGCCAGGGGACGACCACGCGGCCGCCGACAGGTCCCGGTTCGCTGCCGAACGGAACCAGGAAGCTGAATGGAGGCAGCGGCAAGGGCAGGAGGATCCGGGCAGTCAGCGACATTGCCTCCAGTCTAGCCAGCTCCGCCGGCTTTCAGGGCAGTTGCAGCGGTAGAATCAGCCCGATGAGCAAGTCTTCTTACAAAGCCGCCGGTGTTGACCTCGGCGCGGCCGCCGAGGCGCTGAGCGGCATCCAAAAGGCAGTAGCCTCCACTTACGACGACCGGGTGCTGGCCGGGCTGGGTTCCTTCGGAGGCATGTTCGCACTGCGCGACCTGCCGGATGAACCCGTGCTCGTCGCCAGCACCGACGGTGTCGGCACTAAGACCATGGTTGCAGCTGAACTGGACCGGGTCGACGGCCTGGGTCAGGACATCGTCAATCACTGCCTGAATGACATCCTCGTGCAGGGCGCCCGCCCGCTGTTCTTCCTCGATTACATCGCCAGCTCCCGCCTGTCACCGGAACTGATCGCCCGCGTCGTCGCCGGAGCGGCCGCAGCCTGCCGTGAGGCGGGCATGCCGCTCCTGGGCGGCGAGACCGCCGAGATGCCCGGCGTATACCGCACCGGTGAACTCGACTTGGTCGGAACCATCATCGGCATCGTCGGCCGCGCCGACATCATCGATGGCAGCGCGATCCAGGCCGGCGACGTCGTCGTTGCCCTGGAAAGTGGCGGCCTGCAGACCAACGGCTTCAGCCTCGCCAGAGCCGCTCTCAGCGGGCGTTACCGTGATCCACTCGACGCTTCTGATCTGTCCGGTACGACGATCGGTGACGCGCTGCTGGTTCCCCACCGCTCCTACGTGGGTGCCATCCGCCCACTGCTGGATCAGGGCCTCGTTCACGGCCTTGCGCACGTGACTGGCGGCGGCATCCCCGGTAACCTGGCGCGCGTCCTGCCGGAAGGCCTCAGGGCGACCATCGACACCGGCAGGTTCTCGCGACATTTCGGCAACGCACCGGTGATCGAT
>CALDPK010000079.1 GCA_937911855.1 uncultured Trueperaceae bacterium
AACGGCTGGTGCGCCGCTCGACGAACTTCAGGACGGACGCTGCGGCCAGGGTCAGGCCGATGTAGATGATCGCCACAGTGTTGTAACCGGGGAAGTACTCGAACGTCCTCGAGGTGAACTCGCGGCCGCGCTGCGTGATCTCGCGCAGCGAGAGCAGCGACAGCAGCGAAGTGTCCTTCAGCATCGCTATGAACTCGTTGCCCAGCGGCGGGATGACTATGCGCAGCGCCTGCGGCATGATCACGAAGCGCGCCGTCTGGGCGCCGTTCAGCCCGAGGCTCCTGGCAGCTTCGATCTGGCCGCCAGGGATCGCCTGGATGCCGGCCCTGAAGATCTCGGCCATGTAAGCCGCGTAACCGAGCGCGATGGCAACCACGCCGCGTGTCAGGCGGTCGGGTTCTATGAGCCCGCCGGTCAGGTCGCGCACTGCTCCCTGCACCGGGAAGCCGATGTACAGGATGATCACCAGCATGGGGATGCCGCGGATCGTGTCGACGTACAGCTCCGCGAATATCGCCAGGGGGTGCTTGCCGCTCTGCCAGCCGGCGAATATGAGCACCCCGAGTCCCGCGGCCAGCACCGTGAACAGCAAGGCCGGCATGTTTGACTCGCGGGGCAGGAAACTGACTTCCCACAGGACGGGCAGGTCTTCAGGCACCAGGTCAGCGGGCATGAACACCGCGGTGACGATGCCGTCCCCGAGCCTCTGCAGGGCTGCTTCAGGGTTGGTTACCGCCCGGATGCTGCGCCGTTCAATATCAGCGTCTGCGTAAGCGCCGGCCTGGATGGTGTCGCTCAGGTTCTGCGGGGTGCCCTGGATGATCGCCACCAGGCCTTCGGCTTCACCGGCAAGCACGTAATCGACTTGCGGGCGGGTGAAGAACCAGACGGCCAGCACCATGAGCACGAGCCATACGGCCAGCAGGTTGCGGGTCGTATGCTGACCCATCTTCAGCAGCAGGATGCCGGCCAGCGCCAGGCCCAGGATGCCGGCGGCCACGTAGGCGAGAACCGTGACGAGCAGGGTGGTGCCCACGCCCGGCAGGATGAAGTCGAGCGCGTCGCGGTAGCTGTCCGAACCGGCAAAAAGCAGTACCACGAAGGGTACTGCTGCCAGCAGGACAAGGTAGCTTGGGCGGATGCGTTTCAGCACCCGCCACCGTGAACCTAGTGGGGCCTGCTCCCTGTCAGGTCGGGAATTGTCAGATTTAGTCGACAAACCACTTCTGAACGAGCGCGTCGAGGGTGCCGTCGGCACGGATTTCCGCGAGGCCGGCGTTCAGGGCGTCGACGAGTTCGCTGCCCTGCTGTACTGCGAAGCCGAGTTCTTCGCCTGATTCGACGCTGCTGACTGCAACGCTGAGTTCACCGGCGTAGGTGGCAACGAAGGAATCGGCGATGACGTTGTCGATCATGACGCCGTCAACGTCGCCGTTGAGCAGAGCCTGGATGGCTGCGTTGAAGTCGTCGTAGAGGCGGACGCGGTCGCGGCCGACGAGGTCTTCGGCGGTCGAGGCGTTGGTGGTGCCGATCTGGGCGCCCAGGGTCAGGTCACCGTCGGTGAAGTCGGCCAGTTCCCAGGCTTCGTTCTCGACGCGGGTGGTGATGGCCTGGTCAACGACGAAGTACGGCTCAGTGAAATCGACGGTCATGGCGCGTTCCGGGGTGATGGTCACGCCCGAGGCGACTGCATCGAACTCACCGGCGGCAAGCGCCGGGAAGATCCCGTCCCAGGCCGTGGTGACGAACTCGGCGACGCAGTTGACGCGTTCGCAGATGGCGTTGAAGACGTCGATGTCGAAGCCGACGATCTCGCCTTGCTCGTTGACGGTCTCGAACGGCGGGTAGGTGGTGTCAGAGCCGACACGGATGGTAGCGCCACCCAGGTCCTGAGCAAAACCGACGGACAGTGCTGCGGCTGCAGCAATTGCGATTAGCCTTTTCATGGTCATCTCCTTAGGCAAAAACTGGATTATCAGCGGCGTCCAGAATAGCCCAATTGCCAGGTGCCAACAAGCGGGGAGCGGCCAGCATGCGAGAATCAGGTCTGTGACAGGCGCAGGCTCCCTTCTGGATGAACGGCTGGATACGCGCAAGCCCGACCTGGGTCAGCATGCTGCCAGGAAACTGGCCGAGGTCGGCATCCGCACTTACCGTGACCTCCTCAACTACTATCCGCGGCGTTACGAGGACAGGCGGCAGCTGCCCGCCTATTCCGCGCTGCGCGGCCTCGAGCGCGCCACGGTAGCCGGGACGGTCCGCAGCCGCAACCTGATCAGGAGCGGCCGGGGAATGAAGATACTGCGCGCCACCCTGGTGAACAGCAGGCAGGAAAGCCTGACCGCGGTCTGGTTCAACCAGCCGTGGCTCGAGAAGCAGCTGTTTCCGGGCATGCAGCTGATCGTCACCGGCGCAGTCAAGGAGCGCAGCGGCCGGCTGGAGCTGGCGGTCCAGGATTTCGAGATCGACGATGACTCCGAGTCGCTGTCCATGGGCCGCATCACCCCCGTGTACGCCAGCACCCAGGGGCTGAGCCAGGCGTACCTGCGGCGCGCAACCCACCGGCTGCTGGAAACCCTGCCGGTGATCCGCGACTGGCTGCCGCGCACGCTGCTCACGCGGCACAACCTCACCAGCCTGGATTCCGCGCTGCGCGACATCCACTTTCCCGCAACCGAAGAAGACCTGGCCACTTCCTTAAGGCGCCTGAAGTTCGACGAGTTCCTGTTCCTGGAGCTCAGGGTGCTGCTCAACCGGCTGAGTGAAGCCGACGGGCGCAAGATAGAGCTGGCGCCCGAGGCGCTGGAACGCTTCGCTGCCTCCCTGCCGTTCGAACTGACCGGCGCCCAGCAGCGGGTGATCCGCGAGATAACCGCTGACATGAGTTCGGACAGGCGCATGGCCCGCCTGCTGCAGGGCGACGTCGGCAGCGGCAAGACGGCCGTAGCGGCTGCAGCCGTGGTGGGCGCAGCCAGCGCCGGACTCCAGTCGGCCCTCATGGCTCCGACCGAGATCCTGGCCCGCCAGCATTACGCAGGCCTGCAACAGCTCCTGTTCCCGCTTGGCGTGCGCACCGAGCTGCTGACCGGTTCGCTCACCGGCCGGGCGCGGCGCGAAGCCCTGGCGCGCGTCAGTTCCGGGGAAGCTGACCTGGTGGTCGGCACCCACGCGCTCATCCAGGAAGGCGTCGAGTTCAGGGACCTGGGCCTGGCAGTCATCGACGAGGAGCACCGCTTCGGCGTCGAGCAGCGCCGCAGGCTCGCCGGGCGGCGTGCCGACGTGCTGGTCATGAGTGCCACCCCGATCCCGCGCTCGCTGGCACTGACCTATTACGGCGACCTGGAACTGTCGGTACTGGATGAACTGCCGCCGGGCCGCACGCCGGTCACGACCCGGCTGGTGACCGCCCGGAAACGCCGCGACGCCTACGTGTTCGCCTGGCAGCAGATCAGGGAAGGCCGGCAGGTGTACGTGGTCACGCCCCTGGTCGAAGACAGCGAGGCCCTTGACGAGGTGGTTTCAAGTGAAGGTACCTTCCTGGACCTGACCCAGCTCATGCCGGAGCAGTGCCGCATCGGCCTGCTGCACGGCCGCATGCCCCAGGAGGACAAGGACCGCGTCATGGCCGCCTTCCGCGCGCATGAACTGGACCTGCTCGTCTCGACGACCGTCATCGAGGTCGGGGTGGACGTGGCCAACGCCAGCGTGATGATCATCGAGAACGCCGAGCGGTTCGGCCTGTCACAGCTGCACCAGCTGCGCGGCCGGGTGGGCCGCGGTGCCAGCCAGAGCTACTGCCTGCTGATAGCCGGCTCGGCCTCGCGCAAGACCACCGAACGCCTGAAAACCATAGTAGAGACGACTGACGGACACGTGATAGCAGAGCGCGACCTCGAGCTGCGCGGACCCGGCGAACTGCGGGGTACCCGGCAGTCAGGCCTGCCCGACCTGCTGCTTGGTGACCTGACCCAGGACATGGACCTGATCGAGGAATCGCGTGGCCTGGCCCAGACCATGCTGGAGGCGGACCCGAAGCTCGAGGCTTCCTGGGCCGGGCGGCTGCGTGAAGAGCTGCAGCGCCGCGTGGCGGCCACAGCCATCCGCGACATTATCTGACGGCTGAACTGACGGATAATTCTCAGGCTCATCACAGAGGCCGCTGCTACGGTGAGCCTGTGATCCGCATCAGATTCGTGTCCCTGCTCGTGCTTGTTTCAGTGCTTGCCGGCTGCGCACCCGCAGCGCGCAGCGACCTGACGTCCTCCGAGCGGCTGCCCTACCTGAACGCTGTCCAGGTGAGCCAGGCGGCGCAACCCGCGCGCATCGAAAGCTTCAACCCGCCCGGAACCGGCGCAAGCGTCACCGTAGCCGTACCCGTGACCGTCACCAACCCCAACGATTTTCCCGTGCAGATTCACGGCATCGAGTTCAGCCAGTCGCTCGGCGACGCTCCAGCACAGGCCGGTCGGCCCGGTGCCGCGAACCAGACGGTACAGCCTTCAAGCAGCCGCGAGTTCGAACTTATCCTGAGCCGGAGCCTGCAGCAGGATCCGGAGCTGCTCACCCGCGTAGCAAAGGCCCATGCGGGCGGCGGCCTGCCGTTCGGGGTGTCCGGCCAGGTCACCTACAGCAGCCAGTACCACCCATGGCACACCACGACAGGCTTCCAGCTGAACGGGCTGACCTCAGCCGGGGCCGACATCGTGAGGCCGGAGATAACCGTCTCGGCCGAAGACAGTTCGGTGTTCAGCCTCGAGGACGGCTCAGTCGTGGTGCGGGCGGTGCTCACCATCCGCAACGCAGGCTCAGTCGGCTACCTGGTTCACGCCAAGGATCTGATCGCCGAGGTCGGCGGCCTGCCGGTGGCCAGCCAGGACCTGCCGCCTACGCCCGTGCCTGCAGGTGAGACCGTCACGGCCGCTGTCAACTTCATGCCCAGCGCCGGCCTGCTTACAGCTCAGGCGCGCACCGTACTCAGCGACGCCCTGGCCGGCAGGAACGTGGAACTTGTCCTGCGTGGTCCGGTCGCCTGGGACGTGCTGGGACTCGACAGTTTTCAGGAACCCGGTGTGCTGGAGTTCAGCACCGTCCTGAACAGTTACTGAGCCCGCCGGGCCCGCAGGTCGCATGATATGTTTCGCCTGTGGCCAGGATTCTCGTTACAGACACGATGCAGCTCGGGGACCGGTACTACCCCGACATGGAGATCGACAACCGCGAAGGCATCAGCAGGGAAGACCTGCTTGAGATAGCCGGCGAGTATGACGCACTGATAACCAGAAGCCGCACCCAGGTCGACGCTGAACTCATCCGGGCCGCAAGCCGGCTGAAAGTCGTCGGCAGGGGTGGCGTCGGCATCGACAACATCGACCTCGAGGCGGCCAGCCGGCGCGGCATCGTAGTGCTGAACGCACCGGAAGCCAACAACGTGTCGGCAGCGGAACTGGCCATAGCCCTGCTGCTCGGCGCTGCGCGCGGCGTCAGCCGTTCCGACCGGCTCGTCCGCCAGGGCGTCTGGGACCGCAGGTTCCTGGGGCGCGAAGTCAAGGACGGCACCCTGGGCATAATCGGACTGGGGCGCATCGGCAGTCTCGTCGCCTCACGCGCCCGGGGACTGGGCATGAAAGTCGTCGGCTTCGACCCGTACATCTCCCGCCAGCGCGCCGCTGACCTGAAAGTCGAACTTTTTGACGAACTGCCTCAGATGCTGGCCACCTGTCAGTTCCTGACGGTGCACGTGCCGCTGACCGACGAGACGGCTGGCATGGTCGGCAGCAGGGAACTGGCGCTGCTGCCGCAGGGCGCCGTGGTCGTCAACGCCGCGCGCGGCGGCATCGTCGACGAGGCAGCCCTGCACGACGCGCTTGCGAGCGGTCACCTGTTCGCAGCCGGCCTGGACGTGTTCACCCTCGAGCCGCCCTCGAGCGACCACCCGCTGCTGCAACGCGACGACGTCGTCCTGACCGCCCACCTGGGTGCCAACACCACCCAGGCGCAGGCGCGTGTGGGCGAGGAGATCCTGGACCGCACGGTCATGGCGCTGCGCGGGGATTACTCGCGGGGCGTCGTGAACGCCCCGGCACTGTCTGCTGACGTGATGCAGCAGCTGGGCCGGCACCTGGAGCTGGGCGAGGCGCTGGGACGGATGGTCGAGCAGCTGGGCGGCGGCCGGGCCGAGTCACTGGAGATAGAGTTCAGCGGCACCTTCCCGCTGGATCCCGACCCCGTCGGCACCGCCGCAAGGAGCGACGACCACCCAGCGCTTGTCCTGCTCGGGCTGCCAGGTGTCCTCCAGCACGCGAAAGCCGAGCTTGCCGACGTAGAAGTCGAGCGCCTCGTCCTGGTCGAGTACGTAGATTGCGGAGTGCGTAATCGTGTTGAACATGCGACTCACGCTACGACCGGCGAGAGGCGCGCGCTTCTCCGAAACTGCTCGGGCGGGTCCACGCCATCGTGAAGCAGGTCGGCACCGGCG
>CALDPK010000080.1 GCA_937911855.1 uncultured Trueperaceae bacterium
CGGCCACCAGGCGCAGCCGCACGTTGTCATCGCCGGCCGACAGCAGTTCAGGCTGGTAGCGCTGCGGGAAGATGTCGTGCTCGCCGGAGCGGATCGCCTCGGTGTAGATGTTGAACAGGTCGCTGATGATGCGCTTCTGCCCGTGCTGCAGCGTGGCCAGGCCCGGCTGGTGGATGACGTAATGCCAGGTGAGTTCCTTCAGCATCACTACCTCGGCGCGGATCCCTTCGGGGATGTTCAGGTGCGGCCCGTCGGTTCCTTCGGCCAGGGTGGCGCTGCGGCTGTACAGGTGATGGCTGAACGACGTGACCGTCCGCAGGCGGGCCCGCTGGCTGGTGCTGCCCGTAAAGGATTCGGTGATGGGCGGCAGTTCCTCCATCACCCGGTGGAAGGCGTCCGCGTACAGTTCGAACTCAGTCTCGTCGGCCAGCAGGCGGTTGAGCAGCCAGCGTTCGCGGGTTTCCTCCAGGAAACGCTTGCGGATCTCGCGACTCTGCGTCAGGTCCTGCAGCGGCAGCAGGCCGGCCTTGTAGAAGTCCTCGAGGTCATGCACCGAGTAAGCGATGTCATCAGCCCAGTCCATGATCTCGGCGTCGAGCGAGCGGGTGCTGGTCCGGGACAGGGTGCGCGCGAAGTTGAAGTCGTCGGTCTCCGTCAGGTAGGCGGCGAACTTGGTGTCGCCGGGGTGGCGCTGCCACGGGTACTTCATGGCGGCGTCCAGCGTGGCGCGCGTCAGATTCAGGCCGGGGTGTCGCTCCGAGCGGATGGCCAGCTTGGTGAGGATGCGGAACGACTGCGCGTTGCCTTCGAAGCCGTCGCTCAAGCCCCCGGCACGCAACATCGTGTCGAGCACCTCTTCAGCCACGTGCCCGAAGGGCGGATGGCCCAGGTCGTGTCCCAGGCAGGCGGCCTCGACGGCGTCCGGATCAACGCCGCCGTGTGCCTCGATGAGTTCCGGTTCGTTCTCCATCAGGAGCCGTTGGGCGAGGCGTTTGCCGATCTGGGCGACCTTGATCGTGTGGGTCAGGCGGTTATGGAAGCCGTGGCCTTCCATCGGCGCGACCACCTGGGTGACGTCCGCCAGGCGCCTGAGGGCGCTCGTCTGGAGGATGCGGTCGCGGTCACGCTGCGCCGGCGTGCGGTAGTCCACACCCGGGTCGTGGCTTCCTTCACCTATGTGCCGGCGGTCGTTGCGGTCTGGCGGGTGGTTCTCAGCCATCCGAAACTACGCTGGCTCCCCGTTGTTTTCAGCCGGGTAGTGCCTGGTTATCTCCCGTTCAGGTGTCATCTTCAGGTAACGCTCCGCCAGGAGCTGCCAGAGCGCGGCCTTGATCTCGGGGCCCTCGTACTGCGAGTGCTCGGCGCAGAACTGCTCGACCACGTCGGCGATGCGCAGGCCTGCTTCACGCTGCTCGAAGAAGCGCAGCAGGTCCTTCTCGAGCTGGGAAAATGGGATGACGACTTTGTCAGGCACGCGTTCACCTCCGGCGGATTACGGACTGACGGCTGCAGTAAGGGTAGCACGCGTCTGGCGCGGTAGCCTTGCAGCATGTACTTCGAACTGGAAGCCTTGGACCACACGGAGAGCTACCGGCTGCTGGTCAATTCCATCGTTCCACGGCCCATTGCGCTGGTCACGACGGTCGACGCTGCCGGGACCATCAATGCTGCGCCGTTCAGTTTCTTCAACCTGATGGGCAGCAACCCACCGATCCTGGTGCTGGGCATTGAACGGCGTGCTTCCGGCGAACTGAAGGATACCGTCGCCAACATCCGTCACAGGGGCGAGTTCACGGTGAATATGGTCAGCGAAGCGATTGCCGAACCCATGAACGTCTGCGGCACAGACTATCCGCCCGGCGTTGACGAGTTGCAGGAGGCCGGCCTCACCCCTGCGGCCAGCCAGCTGATCGGCGTGCCGTACATCGCCGAAGCCCCCGCCAGTTTCGAGTGCACGGTCCGGGAGATACTGGACATCGGTGACAGCCGCAGTCTGATCATCGGCAACATCATTGGGCTGCATCTGGCGGACGAGTATTACGATTCCGAGCGTCGTTACGTCCTCACTGAGAAGATGGGCCTGATCGGTCGCCTGCATGGCCGGGGCTGGTACGCGCGCACCAGCGACAGCTTCTACATGGAACGGAAGAACCTGAAGTGACCGTTATGCCGCAACCGACGGTCAATGGCGACCGCTTGATGTCCCGGATCGACAGGCTATCTGAATTCACCGAACCGGACAGGCCGTATACCCGCCGCGCTTTCACCGACACTTACTCAAGGGCCCGCGACTGGCTGGCCGGTGAGTTCCGCGGTGCTGGCCTGGACGTGAGCGTCGATGCCGGCGCGAATCTGCTGGGCTACAGGGCTGGCCGCAACAATTCCGGGCAAACGATCATGCTGGGCTCGCACATCGACACCGTCGAAGGTGGCGGTCGCTTCGACGGTATCGTCGGTGTGGTGGCCGCCCTCGAGGTCGCGCAGGTTCTGCATGAGAGTGGGATCCACCTGACTCACGACCTGAGCATCGTCGATTTCCTTTCCGAGGAGCCGAGCGATTACGGGGCTGCCTGCATCGGCAGCCGCGCCATGGCCGGCACGCTCAGCAGTGCCATGCTGGACGCCCCGAATAACGAAGGCGAGAGGCTGGCTGCAGCCATCAGCCGCATGGGCGGTGACCCGCTCAGGCTGGAGTGGCCGCTGCTGGCGCCGGGCCAGGTGAAGGCGTTCCTGGAGCTGCACATCGAACAGGGTCCCGTTCTCGAAGCATCCGGCTTGCCGATCGGCATCGTGGAAAGCATCGTGAACATCGGGCGCTGGAACGTCACCTTCGAGGGACGCGCCAGCCACGCGGGTACCACGCCGATGAACATGCGCGCCGACGCACTCGTCGGAGCGGCACAGTTCGTAGACCTGGTCGCGACTGCCGCTGCCGAACTCAGTGCCGAACTGCCCTTCGTCGCCACCATCGGCCAGCTGACCGTGCAGCCGAACGGCTCGAACGTCGTGCCCGGCCGGGTTGACCTCGTCCTGGAAGCGAGGTCGCCTGATGACACGGTCACCCGCGAGTTCCTTGAGCAGATCACCGGTGCGGGCCGCCGGTTGAGCCGGGAACTGGGCCTGGGTTTCCACGCCAGCTCAGAAAGTTTTGCGCCGGCAGTCACGTGTGATCCCGGCCTGCGTGCAATGCTGGCACAAGTATGCGATGCAAGGGGCCATGCGTATGGCGAAATGACCAGCGGTGCCGGGCATGATGCCATGGAGCTCGCGGCAATTGCCCCCAGTGCCTTGGTTTTTGTCCCCTGTGACGGTGGCGTGAGTCATCATCCGGAGGAGAATGCACGGCAGGCGGATCTGGTCAGAGGTACGGAGGTGCTGCTTGACGCAGTCCTCGAGCTGGACAGGAATTGAGGAGGGAAGGCCATGAGGCAGGAAGAACTTAACGCGATCCGCGAACGATTCGCAGTGCTGAACACGGCGATTCTGTGCGACGTTTTCGACGAACTGGAGCTGGACGTGCCCGCGCTGGACGTCAGCATCAAACGGCAGACGGCCGAAGTGCAGAAGGTCGCCGGCTGGGCGTACCCGATTGAAGGTCAGCTGAACGCCGCCAAGGGACCGGACGTGCGCAAACTCGAGATAGTGGACAGCCTGCCGGAAGGCTGCGTGACTGTCTGGAGCGGCACGAACGCCACCGGCATCTGCCTGTTCGGCGACCTGATCGCGGCGACCATGCAGAAACGCGGCTGCCATGGCGCGGTCACTGACGCTGGTTTCCGGGACGTGGAGGAGATATCCGCCACCGGCTTCCCGGTGTTCGCGAGTTACGTGAGTCCGGTGCAGTCCGTGGGGCGCTGGCGGGTCACCAGTCACGGCGAACCCGTGGAGCTGGCTGGCGCGTTCAGTGGCCCCATCGTCGTGGAGCGCGGTGATTTCGTGCTGGGCGACGAAGACGGTGTGGTTGTGGTTCCAGCCAGCCTGGTCATGCAGATACTGGAGCGCTCTGAAGAGATCGTGCGCCAGGAGAAGGAAGCGCGCGAACTCAGCAAGGACGGCATGACGGCAGCGGAGATGCTGGAGAAATACGGACATGTTTGAAGAAACGGAACTGACAGCCCACCACGAGACGTACAGGGGCATCCACCCTATCGTGCCCACTGCGTTCCGCGCAGACGGCTCGTTCGACCCAGCAAGCCAGCGCAGGCTGGTCGATTACTTGCTTCAGGTCGGGGTGCAAGGCATTGCCATCCTCGGCTTCCTGGGCGAAGCCCACAAGCTTGCTGAAGCTGAACGCCGTGAAGTGATCGAGGCGGTGATCGACCAGGCGCAGGGCCGTCTGAAGGTACTCGTTGGAGTAAGGGCGCTGGGCACGGCCGGCGCGATAGCGCAGGCCCGGGAAGCGAAAGAGCTGGGAGCTGACGCGGTCTTCGCGGCACCACTCACCGTGCAGAACGACAATGCGCTTTACGCCTACTACCGTGAGCTGGCCGAAGCGTCCGGAATCCCCGTCCTGATTCATGACTTCCCGGATAATTTCGGCACCATCCTTGCACCCTCGCTGATCACCAAACTGGCCAATGAGGTGCCCGGGATAGTCGGCATAAAACTGGAGGAGCCACCGGTTCTGGTCAAGACCAGTCAGGTGCTTGAAGGTGCGCCGCAGCTGGCGGTCCTGGGCGGCCTGGGTGGAGTGTATTTCCTGGAGGAGATGCAGCGCGGAGCTGTAGGGATCATGACCGGCTTCGCGTACCCGGAAGTGCTTCTGGACATCTGGCAGCGTTTCACTGCCGGGGACAAGGACGGAGCTGCGCGGGTTTTCGACCATTACACCCCGCTGCTGCGCTACGAGTTCCAGCCGAAGATCGGCCTGGCGTTCAGGAAGCACGTTTTCTGGAAGCGCGGCATCTTCGAGAGCGATTACATCCGTCCGCCCGGGCCGAAGCTGGACGACCGTTCAAGGGCTGAGCTCGAGGCGACCATCGCCCGGGTGGGACTCAGCCTCGAGGCTGTCTGAGCTGAACTGACGGTACAAACACCTGGGCTGAACTGGACAGTGTGCAGCGGCGCGGCCTATTCTGAACTCCTAGTCAATCGGTATCGGACTGAAGAGGAGTGGGTTGTGAAGCTCAAGCGTCTGGCTCATGTACGTATGTTGTTGGTCCTGGTGACCGTAATCCTTGTGCTGGCGGCTTGCGATAACAACGGCTCCGGCAGCGCTCCGGCTTCCAGCGCCTCTGCCTCCACGACTGCGCCTGCGGCCCCGTCAGCTGAAGCAGCGACTGAAGTAGCAGAAACAACTGAACCGGCAACCCCGGTGGTACCTGCGACTGCCGGCACAGCAACAGCCTGCACCAGTGGGGATGCGGAAAGCGCCGAAGATCCGTGCGTGCTTACCACTGCCATGCAGCTTCAGGAGATCGCCTCCCGGCAGGCCGGTCACTACGCCCTGGGCAGCGACATCGATGCCAGCGAAACCGCAACGTGGAATGACGGTGCCGGCTTTGCGCCCATAGCTACCTTCTCAGGCAGTTTCGAGGGCCGCGGGCACGTCATTACGGGGCTCGTAATCAACCGTCCCGGTGACATGCGGGTCGGTTTGTTCGCAGAGATGGTAGACGGCGCGCGGGTGCACGACCTGACGCTGGCGGACGTGGAAGTAACCGGCGGAATGTTCGTCGGTGCGCTGGTCGCCACACTGAGGGACGGTGAGATCAGTCAGGTACACGTCAATGGTGTGATCGAAGGAGACGCCTGGGTGGGTGGCCTCGTCGGTTCACTGCAGGCGGCGGGCACGGTGAGTGAATCGTCCAGCGCCGGGTCAGTCAGCGCCAGCGAAGAGCGGGTCGGTGGCCTGGCCGGTCAGAACGATGGCATCATCACCCTTTCCTTCAGCCTCAGCAAGGTTCATGGCGGCTCGGCGGTCGGTGGACTGGTCGGCCGGAGCTCCGGAACCATCAAGTACTCGTACACCATCGTCGGTTCAGAAGATGACCCTGGCTACCGCCTGACCGGGGCGCACAGCGGCACGGACATCGGCGGTCTGGCCGGCGTCATCGAGACGGACGCCGTGATCACCCATTCCTACACGGTCAGCCTGGCGGACAGCGTCACCACATCCGACCTGATCGGCCATCCGCTGGTGGGCCGCGCGTGGGGTTCAGGCGCCGGGATCAGTGCCTCGTACTGGGCTGGCGGCCGGTCAGCTGTTGACGACCCGGGCCGGGATTTCGCGGAAATGCGGCTTACGGAGACCTTCGAGGATTGGGATTTCGAGACGGTATGGACCATCGCCGAAGGCGAGGATTATCCGGACCTCATCGCCAACCCGCGGCGCTGAGGTTCAGCCGGCAACGAGTTCTGGCTGGGTTGAGTCCCTGACGATGTCGGTGGTGCTCAGGTTGCGCATGGGTGTCGGCTGGCTGGCTGCGATGCCGTAGAAGAAGATGCCGACCGGCTCGCAGTTTTCCGGCT
>CALDPK010000081.1 GCA_937911855.1 uncultured Trueperaceae bacterium
GGAAGCCGCCGTCCGGCAGTTCAGCTACCGCCCAGGGATGATGCAGTCCACTGGCTATCGTTTCAACCTTTATCTGCAGGTGTTTGGTGCTTAAATTCATGTTGCCCTCCGAAGTTCCTCTGCACCTCAATACTTGCGGTCAGGGCGGTGTCATAAAGTAGCCGGCCCCGGAATCAGCGTTCTGAAGGCCTTATGCCGTCAGGGGAGAGCCGGCGGCTGCCACTCCAGGGTGACTGACCTGGCAGCGTCCGATTCCGGCAGTACAGCGAGCGGCTGCTCAAGCCTGGCCTGCCTGATGAGGCACAGCTGGCTGGCTTCTTCCTGGCAGTAGTAGATGGCGATGTCCACCTGCAGCAGGTGCGGGCCAGCCTCGAGAGGGGTTTCGCTGCTCAGGGTCAGTTCGAGCGGGTACTCCGGCCGGGCGACCGTCTGCCGGTCCGAACTCACGACCGCACCGGCTTCGGCCTGAACCGCCCAGTCGACCTGCAGTGGCGCCAGGTGATTGGCCTTGTAGCCTTCAGGCAGCGACAGCTGCAGCGTCAGCGGCGATTCACCGGCGCGGATTTCCAGGCTGGCCATTTCAACGGTTTCGTCGAACACCGGCTCACCCGCGGCCGTCCTGAGCAGCAGTCCCTGCGGGTCGCTCAGCTGCAGGGTGGTCACCTCGCCGCTTTCCATGTCGACCACCCGGACCGCGTGGTTGTTAGTGTCGGCTACGTACATCCAGCCTGGCAGCATGCTGAGTCCGCCGGGTTCGTGGAACATGGTGTGCAGGCCCGATCCGTCGCCGTGACCGGCTTCAGCCTCACCGAGTATCCTGCGCACCTCACGCGTCTGCGGATCGAGCTGCTTGATGCTGTTGTTGTAAGTGTCCGCCAGGTAGACGAGGCCGTCCTGCCAGAACACGCCCAGCGGATGCTGCAGCCTCACTTGATCGCCGGTGCCGTCCACGTCGCCGAAGTCGAACAGTCCGGTGCCGACCAGGGTGGTCAGCTGCCCGTCCGGGTCAAGGTCGGCGCGGCGTATCGCACTGGCTTCGCTGTCAGCTATGTACAGGTAAGTACCGTCGGTTGCCAGGCCACTGGGTTGGTTCAGGCCGCCTGTGCGCAGCGGGCCGTCGCGGAGTTCCTCGCGACCGCTGCCTGCGTGCAGGTAAAGCATGCTGCTGTCCGGGTCGAACCTCCACAACTGGTGCTGACCGGCCATGGCCACGTACACCAGGTGGTCATGCCACAGCACATCCCACGGCGAGTTCAGGCCGTGCGTCAGGCCGTTAACTTCCTGCAGGCCGAACATGTACTGCTGCTGCCCGTGTCCGGCTGCCGTGACCACCGTCCGGGCTTCCAGGTCGACGAGGCGCAGGCTGTGGTTGCCGGTGTCGGCGACGATCAGCTGGCCGCGGCCATTCAGAGTCATACCCTGCGGGCCGGAGAAGCCCGCTTCTTCGAACGTGCCGTCCCGCAGTTCGGCGGTTCCGCTGCCGATGACGTGCAGGACCTCGCCGTCAAGGCTGGTGACCACGATGCGGTTGTTGCTGCTGTCGGCGATGAACAGCCGCTCGCCTGCACCGTCCGCGAGCACCTTGCCCGGGAAGCGGAGTGCGGCGCGTGGCCTGACGACCGAGCCGGCGCTGAACTCAAGCGGCTGGCGCTTCAGGGTGCCGCGCCGTTCGAACGTGTCGATCATGCTGGTGAATATCTCGTCGAATATCGGGTAGATGCCTTCGCCTGAATGACGTCCGACGACCCTGCCTTCCGGGTCGATGACGATGAAGCCCGGCCAGGCGTTCATCCCGTAACTGCGCCAGATGTCGAAGTCGCCGTCGTTGACGATCGGTTCGGTGCGGCCGTACCGTTCCGCGATGAGCCGGATGTTGTCCGTCACCGCTTCGTTAGTGAACTTGGCGCTGTGCACGCCGATGACGACGAGTTCCTCGTCGTACTTCTCCTGCAGCGCCTTGAGGTCGGGGATGACGTGAACGCAGTTGATGCAGCCGTAAGTCCAGAAATCAAGCAGGACGATGCGGCCCCGCAGGCTCTCCAGGGAGACCGGTTCGTCGGTGTTGATCCAGTCCAGGCCGTCAGGGAACTCCGCTGCCGGCACGGTTCCGATCCAGTCTTCGGACTGGGCCGGAGCGGCCTGGGGCAGCAGGAAGAGTAGCGCGAGGAACACGGGCAGCAGCCTGTTCATGCCCGCATTGTAGGGCACGGGCAGCCCGTGCTCAGTCGCCGGACTCAGCCATCATCTTCAGGAACTGCTCCACCACTTCAGGGTCGAACTTTCTGCCGGACTGCTCCCTGATGTGCCCGAGTGCCTGCTCTGCGCTCCAGGCGGGCCGGTAGGGACGGTCACTGGTGAGCGCGTCGTAAACGTCCACTACGGAGAACACCCGTGCTGCCAGCGGGATGTCGGTACCTTTGAGGCCCTGCGGGTAGCCGCTGCCGTCCCAGTTCTCATGGTGACTGTAAGGAATCTTGAGTGCGGGCTGCAGGAACTCGATCGGCCTGAGCAGCTCGAAAGCATAGGTGGTGTGACGCTGCATCTGCTCGCGCTCGGACTCTGACAGGGGGCCGGGTTTGCGCAGGATGCTGTCGGGCACACCCATCTTGCCGATGTCATGCAGCAGCGCCCCGCGCCTCACGTGGACGAGGCGGTCTTCCGGAGCGCCCATGCGCCTGGCGAGTTCGATCGTCAGGTCGGTCACCCGCTGGCTGTGACCTTCCGTTTCATGGTCCCGCAGGTCGAGCGCCCTGGACCAGCCTTCGATGGTGGTGTCGTAAGCCCGGCGCAGCTCCACGTTCGACTGCTCGAGGCTGGCCAGCAGGCGTGCACTGTTGAACACCAGCGCCGCGAGACCTGCCAGGGCCGCCAGGAAGTCGCGCCAGTCCTGGTCCGGCTGCAGCGGGCTACGGTGGAACAGCTCCAGGATTCCTTCGAGTTCCCCTTTCGCTACAAGCGGCATCGCGGCGTAGAACTCGAAGCCTTCGTCTTCGATCAGGGTCCAGCGCGCGTACTCGCTGCGGAGCAGCTCCTGCCCGGACAGGAGCTGTGCTTCGCGCGTCAGGGCGGCGCGCCCGGCGATACCCTCGCCGAGCTGCAGGCTGGTTTCCTGCAACCCTGCGGAACGGAAACCACTCCCACCCTTCCAGCGGAGCCGCGTGCTTGACCGGTCGAACTGCAGCACGGCTGCGGCGTCGACTTTCAGGTGGCTCCTGACCCGAGCCAGCAGGGCTGAAAGAACATCAGCAAGGCCAAGGCTGGAGCTCAGGGCAGAGTCGAGCTCGATAAGCGCGCTGAGCCGGCCGATGCGTTCGGCCAGCTGCCGGTTGAGTGCTTCGATGTCGCGGCGGGCGGATTCGAGTTCCGAGATGTCGAAGCCCAGTATCACCAGGTACGGTCTGCCGGTCATCTCGAACCTGCCCGCGTGGAACAGGTGGGGGATCAGGTGCCCATCGCTGTGCAGCAGCTGGATCATGGCCGTGCCACTGCCGGTGTCGAGGGTGTTACGGAGTCCCGTTTCCATCTTCGGAACCTCGTCTGGCGGCAGGAAATCGGTGAGCGCCATCTCGGAGACCAGTGGTTCGCTGTAGCCGGTTGCGGTGCGGAAGAACTCGTTGCGGCGGGCAATCTGTCCGTCAGGGTCGAGGACGAAGAAGACGCCCGGCAGGCTGTCGATTATCGCGCGGGAGAAGTTGCGTTCGTCATTCAGCTGCCGGTTCACTTCCTGACGCTCCTGCATCATGCGCTTCAGTTCAGACTCGCGCTCCAGTGCTTCATCCAGCGCAAGCCTTATGCCGGTGGCGAATCTGTCCAGCACCAAGGCAACGATGCAGATGGCCAGGGTGAATTCGACCGCGGCCAGCAATCCCGGCGGGCCGGACGGGCCGCTGACCGGGGGCAGGAACCCGAAGGCATGCAGGACCAGGCTCAGGTACACGACCGCCACGCTGGCAAGCGTCGTCAGCACCAGGTGCAGGCGTTTCTGGACTACCCCGGCCAGGGCGACGGGTACGAAGAACAGCACCAGCCCGAACTCCACGTAGTCGGCACCGTAGAGCAGCACCGGGATGGCTGCTGCAATGAAGAAACAGGCGTTCACCAGGGCGATGGCCTGCTGCAACCGCTCCTGGCGCAGCATCCAGAAGCCGGCAGTTGCGAACACCAGAACCACAATGGCGGGCCAGACAGGAGCGTCTATGGGCGTAAGTACGCTTACTGCCAGTACGCCCACGGCCACGATTACGACGAGCCACAGCAGGAAGCCAACCAGCCTTTTGGAGGCCGCCACGGTTTCTGCCGGTAACCACGCCCTGTTGGCCATGAAACAGTCTAGTTCGCTGAATCACCGCGGGATGCGACTCTTGCCACGTCTGCGGGCCAGGACCCTGGAATCAGTTGAACTGGGCGCGGTGCAGGCTGCTGTAGATCCCCGGCTGGGCCAGGAGCTCTTCGTGCCGTCCCTGCTCGGCGATGCCGCTGCTGTCGACCACCACTATGCGGTCCGCGTTGCGGATCGTGGCCAGGCGGTGGGCGATCACGAGCGTGGTCCGGCCTTTCGACAGCTCGGTCAGTGACTCCTGAATGGCGCGCTCGGTCTCGGTGTCCAGCGCCGAGGTGGCCTCGTCCAGGATGAGGATCGGCGGGTTCTTCAGGAACATCCGAGCGATCGACAGGCGCTGCTTCTGGCCTCCGGACAGCTTGACTCCGCGTTCCCCGATGACGGTATCCAGGCCGTCCGGCAGGCCGGCGATCATCTCGTCCAGCCTGGCCCGGTGCGCTGCCTGGCGGATCTCCGCCTCACTGGCACCGAGCTTGCCGTAAGCGATGTTCTCGCGGATCGTGCCGCCGAACAGGAACACGTCCTGCTGCACCACGCCAATCTGCCTGCGCAGGGAGTTGAGGGTCAGGTCCCGGATGTCGTGACCGTCGATGGTGATCCGTCCGCTGTCTGTGGAGTAGAAACGGGGCAGCAATGCCACCAGCGTGGACTTGCCCGCACCGCTCGGACCGACGAATGCGATCGTCTCGCCGGATTTGATGTCCAGGTTGATGCCCTGCAGGACAGGACGGCCCGGCTGGTAACCGAAGGAGACGTCCTCGAAGCGGATGTCGCCCCTGAGCGTATCCACCTCGGTTGCGCCAGGGCTGTCGGTGATCTCGGGTCTGGTGTTCAGGAGTTCCATGAAACGCCTGAACCCGGCGATGCCCTTCGGGTACGACTCAAGGACGGCGTTGACCTTCTCGATCGGGCGGAAGAACACGTTGACGAGCAGCAGGAAGCCCACAAACTCGCCGTTGCTCAGCTGCCCGTTGAGCACGAACCAGCTGCCGGCGATCATGACGACGAGCTGGGTGATGCGCATGCTCAGGTAGGAGAAGGCCGTGCTCTTGGCCATGATCTTGTAGGCGGTCAGCTTGTGCTCGCGGTAGCGGACGTTCTCGCTGGCGAACAGGTCCTTCTCGTGCTGCTGGTTGCCGAACGCCTGCACGACGCGGATGCCGCCCACGTTCTCCTCGATGCGCGTGTTGAACCGCGCGATGCTGCTGAAGATCTGGCGCCAGGTGGTCGTGAACGCGCTGCCGTAGCGGCTGGTGAGCCAGATCACCAGCGGCAGGACGCAGGCGGTGATCGTGGCGAGCGCCGGGTTGGCGATGAACATCAGCACGAAGGCGCCTATGAGCGTCATCACCGCGATGAAGGCGTCCTCAGGCCCGTGGTGGGCCACTTCGCCGATCTCCTCTAAGTCTTTCGTCAGCCTGCCGACCAGCTTGCCGGTCTTCTGGTTGTCGAAGTAACTGAACGACAGTTCCTGCACGTGATCGAACGCTTCCTGGCGCATGTCGGTCTCGATGTTGATGCCCAGCATGTGACCCCAGTACGTGACGACGTAGTTGAGGACCGAATTGAGCACGTAGATGAGCAGCAGTGCGAGGGACGCGAAGACGATCACGGGCCAGTTGCCGGCCGGCAGCAGCTGGTCCACGAACAGTGACACGACGACGGGGAAGCCGAGCTCCATCAGGCCGGAAACAACAGCTGCGCTGAAGTCCAGCCAGAACAGGCGGCGGTACGGACGGTAATAGGAGAAGAACTGTTTCAGCATTGGCAGGTTCCGTGCCACAAAACCTCGCGGCACGGGCGCCATTCTACGTCACACACTGGTGTTTTCAGGTTACTGGCGCGGGAGCCGGTAGAACCGTTCAACCGACATCGCTTCGGTCCGGAACACGCGGGCCTGTTCGTCCTGGTCGTTGGTGCCGTTCTCGAGGCGCTGGAACAGGAACTGCGTCTGGCTGCGGTGAGCCTTGAGCGCGTCGACCTTGCGGATGGCGTGCTCCCTGATGTCGCTGTACACACCCGGCGTGCCGATCTCGTCAGCGACGGTCGGGCCACCTACCGCCACGGCCAGCAGTTCCGGGCGCGACTCTTCAGGTACGTTCTGGACGGCCAGCACGGTTGCATGACCCAAGGCGTTGTGGTCGGGGTGAACGCCGTAGCCGGGGTAGAAGGTGATCACGACGCTGGGGTCGAAGTCCGCGATGACCTCACTGATCATGCCTGCCACACGCTCGGGATCCTCGAACTCGACGGTCTTGTCGCGGAGTCCCATCATCCGGAACGAGCAGCCGAGCACCTGGCAGGCTTCCTTCAGCTCTTCCTCGCGGATGTCCCGCATCGACTCACGGTGGGCGAACGAGGGCGAGCCCATGCGCCGGCCGGAGTCGCCGTAGGTGCCGCACAGGTACAGGACCGGTCTGCCGGCATCGACGAAGCGGGCGATCGTGCCGCCGGCGGCGAAGCTCTCGTCGTCAGGGTGGGGCAGCACGACCAGCAGGCCGCGGTGATCCTCAGGGTTCAGGGCGGTCATGCCCTCGGTAAGGTGGTCGATCGATTCAGGCAGGTTCAGCCAGTTCATGAGTTCACTCCCGGAATGGTGACGCGGACAGCTGCAGGGCAACGGTCAGGTTGCCTTCGGGATCATGGCCGGCCAGCAGCAGTTCATCGCGCTCGGTGACTTCGAAGTCGGTGAGTCCCTCGGCGTAAACCCAGCCGCCGTCCAGTTTCAGGCCGACCCGGTACGGTCCCTGGCCGAGCACCTGGCCGCGCTCGTACACGATGCCTGCGTTCCTGACGAAGGCGATGACGGGCGGGCGCTTCTCCGGTCCCAGTGCCGTGTAGGAGCCGGTAGTGGTTTCAAGGTGAAGCCAGACTGGGACGCCGCGGCGGCGGTCCAGTTCTGCCTGTACCCTGCTCAAGTCGATTTGCTGCACCTGGTTCCTCCAATTTCGCGCCTGTGCACTGCGTGAAGACGCATCAGCCTACAGGCTTTCAAGCCATTCGCGCCACAGGTCGCAGTTGTGTCCCTCGGCGCGCCTTATTGCGTTGGGTATGGCAAAGTCGAAGCGTTCGCGGCCTGAATCAGTCCAGAGCGGCCATGGCTCCATGGTACCTGCTGCACCGGCGTCCTTTACGAAAGTGAGCCAGTACGCGCCCATCTGGCGCGACAGTTCGATCTCCGCCTCGCTGAAGCCCACGTCGATCCCGGCGGTGCCGAACACGAAGCTGAGTTCGGTGGCGTGGCAGCTGCGGCCACTGCAGGGCTCGATGCCAAGGTCCAGATCGAAGCCCGGCGGATGGCTGAACTCGTAAACGTAGGCCGGCACCGGCCTGGTGGAACTGGCGAGCTCCAGGGCCGGGCAGATGAACACGGCGTCGTCGATGATCCGGGCGAGCGCCTCGCGCGAATCCTCGCCGGGAACTTCAGGGTAGGCAGCACTGATCGCAGCGGCGGGATCCGAGCCGAACAGCACGGCCAGCAGCGCCTGGCTCAGGACCGGGCTGACGGGGTCAGCCAGTGCGAAAGCCACGAACAGCAGACCCTCCTCGGCCGTATGACCGATGAGCAGCGGTTTGGGGCTGCCTTGCCTGAGGCCCTGTTCGAGCGGCTGGCCGCTGATCAGCTCACCGTCCACCACGGGAGCCCAGGGCAGGATGCCCTGCAGGCCGCCTTCGAGCACGTCGAGTGCGAGCGACCAGTTCTCCTGGCTGTCCAGTATCTCCTCGACCGGCAGGTTGCGCAGGCAGGCCAGCTGGTTGAAGCTCAGCAGGCAGCCGGTGCTGAGCAGGAACGCGTCGCCGGCGCTTCTGACCTGTTCGAGAGTCCGGAACTGCACGCCCAGCGGGTTGGACTGCATGATGGCGGCCTGGAAGTAACGGCTGCTGGCTTCAGAAGCCAGCAGGTGCAGGCCCACGCTCATCGCGCCTGCGCTTTCGCCAGCGAGCGTCACCCGTTCCGGGTCACCCCCGAAAGCTACGAGGTTCTCCCGGAGCCACTGCAGCGCCACAAGCTGATCGCGGAAACCGAAGTTGCCTTCCAGCCCGGTGGCCCCTGCATTGGCCAGGAAGCCCAGTGCACCCAGGCGGTAGTTGAAGCTCACGACGAGCGCCTGACCGGTTGCCGCCAGGAACGAACCGTCCTGCAGGTACCAGTCGCTGCCGGGCATGGGCGAGTCGGTACTGGAGCCGTGGGTGAAGGCGCCGCCGTGGATGTATACCAGCACGGGCAGCAGTTCCTCGCCCCGGAACTCAGGGGTCCAGATGTTGAGCGTCAGGCAGTCCTCGTTCTGCGGGGCCGCTTCCGGAGCAGCTTCGATGCGCATGGGGTTGGGTGTCTGCGGGCAGATGTCGCCGACGCTGGTGGCTTCCAGCACGCCGTCCCAGGGGGCCAGGGCCACGGTGGCACTCCACCTGAGCTCGCCAACGGGCGGTTCGGCATAGGGGATGCCCAGCCACTGGGTTACGGGATTGCCGTGACGCTCGACTGTCGATCCGCAGACCAGGCCGGTTGTGGTCTGAACGGGCTCTGTGGAGCAGGCCGCCGCTTCCTGCTGCGCTGCTGCAAGGCCGCACAGCGACAGCATCACGAGCAGGGACAGCAGCGGCCTTCTCATCAGCTTGCCGGCAGCCTGTAGGGCAGGTACTCGGGACGCCAGAAGCGTTCGCGTACGAACTGAACCATGGCGTGCTCGTCCAGCTCGTATATGCCGAAGTCCCCGGCTACCCCGTCCTGGACGGCTGCGGCCATGACGCGGGCGGTGACGACGATGCTGGCCTGCTGCAGTTCCGCCACCGGCGGGTACAGACGGTCCGGGTGCCTGTCGGCGGTGTAGTCCGCGAGCGCGTAAGCAGCAGCGAGGATCATGTTGTCAGTCACGGTATGGGCGCGGCTCAGCACGCTGCCGAAGCCCAGGCCGGGGAACACGAAGGCGTTGTTGCCCTGTGCCACCGGGAACGTTTCACCGTTGAGTTTCACCGGCGGGAACGGGCTGCCAGCTGCCACGAGCGCGTGGCCACCCGTCCATTCGAACGCGTCGGCCGGCAACACTTCCGTGTTCTCGGTAGGGTTAGAGAGCGGGAAAATGATGGGCCTGGGTGTGTTGGCGTGCACGGTTTCGATGAGGTCGCGGCTGAACTGCCCGCCCTGGCCTGACAGTCCGATCAGCGCGGTCGCCTTGAAGGCTGCGGCCAGACTCGCGAGCCCAGCGTTCGCGGCGGTGCCGAGGCCTTCCAGGAAAGCCGGATCGTGGGCGTAAGCCTGCTTGTACTGCTCCAGCTCCCGGTCGGTCGTAAGCACGCCGCGGGAATCGAGTACCAGCATGCGTGACAGTGCTTCCTCGCGCGTCAGGCCGGTCTGTTCCAGGCCCTGCAGCAGAATCTCGGCCACTCCGATGCCTCCGGCACCGGCACCGCTGATCAGGAAACGCTGGTCCTGCAGCTGTTCACCCTTGATCCTGCAGGCGGACAGGACGCCGGCCAGCGCCATCGCCCCGGTTCCCTGGATGTCGTCGTTGAACGAAGGCACCACGTTCCGGTAGCGCTCGAGCACCGCGAAGGCCGAGTCCTTGGCGAAGTCTTCCCACTGGATGACCGCCTTCGGGTAGCGCTGCTTGACGGCGTCGACGAACCGGTCGATGAAATTGCGGTAGGGCTTGCCGGTGAGTCGCGCGCGGTCGGCACCCAGGTAGTTGGGGTCCTCGCGCAGCGAGTCGCGGTTGGTGCCCACGTCCAGCTCGACGGGCAGGACCTTGTCGGGACCGATGCCGCCGCCGGCCGTGTAGATGGCCAGCTTGCCGATGGAGATCGCCATGCCGCCCAGGCCCTGGTCGCCGATGCCCAGGATGGCTGACGCATCCGTCGCGACTATCATGCGCACGTCATCCAGCGGCACGTTGTTCACGGCTTCAGACGCGTGATCTATCGAGTCGATCGACAGGGTCAGGCCGCGCGGCGACAGGTACATGGCTGAGAAGCGCTTGACCGCTTCACCGACCGTCGGCGTGTAGATGATCGGCAACATCTCTTCGAGGTGCTCGTGCAGGATCGCGAAGAACAGCACTTCATTCGTGTCCTGCAGCACGCGCAGGAAGCTGTGCTGCTCCAGCGGGTCTTCGAGTGACGAGTAGCGCCGGTAGTTCCTGTCGATCTGCCGCTTGAGCGTGTCGATGCGGGGCGGCAGCAGACCGTGCAGGTCCAGCAGCGTGCGTTCCTCATCCGTGAACGCAGTGCCCTTGTTCAGGAGCGGCAGATGCATGAGCTGGAAACCGGTCACATAGGCTTCGATATAACGTGAGCCGTCGCGCTCACGCAGAACATCATAGAAACGACTGAGGGACATTGCTTGCTTCCTCCACGGCGAATTGACGCCATCTCTGCATGATAACAGTGACAAGGCCGGTTGCCTGAAGCCGCTCACAAGTTATCCTGCAGTTGAGGGGAGTTATATGAGTGATATTGACGCCGACCTGTCCCCGGTATTCGAAGCTTTGGTTTACGCCGGTCGTGCCCATAACGGGCAGCGCCGCAGGGACGCGCCCGGAAGTCCACACCTGAAGCACGTCATGCAGGTCGTTTCCCTGCTGTTCGGTGCCGGCATCCGGGACCCGCAGATCCTGACGGCCGCAGCAGTCCACGACGTGCTGCGTGATACCGATGTGAAGGTCGAGGAACTGCAGGAGAAGTTCGGGGCTGAAGTCACTGGCATCGTCGAGGAACTGAGTGCGGACAGTGTGCTGTCACGCGTGGACCGGCAGGTGGAACTGCCACTGCGGGTCCGTGAGTTCAGCGATTCCGCCCAGCTCATCAAACTGGCAGAGAAGATCAGCAACCTGCGCGATCTGGCCGAAGACGCGCCGATCGGCTGGAGCCGGCAGCGTCGCCGTGATTACTTCGACTGGGCCGAAGGAGTGACCCGGCCACTGCGCGGCGCCAGCAGCGAACTGGACAGCGCGCTGGACGAAGCCCTGAAGCTGCGCCCTTGATAAGACTTGCCCTGCTTGCCGCGCTGCTGCAGTTCGCATCCGTGGCGCAGGCAGGCGACTGGTTCAACTGGTTCGAAACCGGCGGTATCGCCGCCGTGGACGCGGCACTCGTAGTCGCCGCCGACAGTGCCGGCAACCCGGCCGGCGCGTGGACCGGCCGTTACAGCGGCGACCTGAGCGGCCGCCAGCTGCGGATCAGCGTGCTTTCGCACGACTGGGGCGCCGTCAGCATGGCGGAAGTGGTGGTCTCGACTGAGGGCAACTTCGAGGAGTACCTGCACGCGGACCTGCGTCCCATGCTGTCCGCACCCGGCGAGGGTGAATGGATCGACCTGACCGTTCCCGCCGGCGCGTGGACCGCGACGCCGGGAGCCGACTGGTCCACGGTCAACGGCCTGGTGCTGCGCGTGACTTCGCATGAAGGCAGCTTTGCCGTGGTTGCTTTCGCCGGCCTGCTGTTCATGGACAGCCAGGGCGTGGAGGGCGTGGTCACCATCGCCTTCGACGATGCCCGCAGCGACGTTTACGAGCACGCGTTCCCGGAACTGAAGGAACGCGGTCTTGCCGCCACCGTGTACGTCATCCCTGAACTCATCGGCAGGGACGGTTTCCTGACCCAGCAGCAGCTTTACGAACTGCACCGGGCCGGCTGGGAGATCGGCGCGCACGGCGAGCATCCGCTCATCTGGATGAGCGACGAGGAACTTGAAAGACATTTCCGTTTCGCCAGCCAGTGGCTCGCGGCCAGCGGCTTCGGTGACCGCCTCGGCTACGCCTATCCGAACGGCCTGGTCAACGAGCGGGTAGTGGAACGGGTAGCCGACTGGTTCGGCACCGGCCGGACGATCCACGCCCACACCAACGTGCTGGGTCACGCCAGCCGCTACCGCCTGGGTGCCCTGTCCGTCTATCCGGAAATGAGGCAGGAGACGCTCGAGGAGCTGGTGAGCGGAGCACAGGCTGGCGGGGAATGGCTCGTGATCGTGTTCCACCTGTTCAGCGACGAGCCCAGCGAGCCAACCCAGTTCGAACCGCAGCGGTTCGCTGCACTGCTGGATTTCCTGGAAGATACCGGCACGACCGTCCTGACCGCCAGTGAAGCGTGGAACCTGAACCTGCACGTTGCAGTGTGCAGCGGTGAAGGTGGCCCGCGGCAGCTGACCCCTTACGGTCCGGGTGAGTCCGAAGCCGACTGCGCCTGAGCGTCCTCTGCTACAGTTTGCGCATGAGCATGCGCCCCAAGATCCTCGTAACCACGTCAACCGGCTTCGGAACCGACCTGAGGCGTTACGACGCCCTGACCGGCCGCAACTACTCGCAGGCAGTAGCAAGGGCCGGCGGCCTGCCGTACATGGTCGCCAGCCTGGAACCCGCCCTGGCTGCTTCGTTCCTGGACGGCATCAGCGGGGTACTGTTCACGGGCGGGGTAGACCTGCACCCGATGCACTTCGGTCAGGAACCACTGTCAACGCTGGGCAAAGTAGACGTAGAGCGGGATCTGTTCGAACTCGAGCTGTACAAGGCTGCCAGGACGCGTGGCCTGCCGGTGCTGGGCGTCTGCCGCGGTCACCAGCTGATTAACGTGGCTGAAGGAGGCACCCTCCACCAGCATCTGGGCAGTGAGCTGGCCAGTCTGGACCACAGTCAGAAGGGCATGGAAGGGGAACCGCACCACAAGGTTACTTTCGAGCCGGACTCGATCCTGGCCCGCGCTTTCGGCAGGGAAGACGTTTACACGAACTCGTACCACCATCAGGCGGTAGACCGGCCGGCAGACTCGCTGCGCGTGACCGCCCGCAGCGCTGACGGGGTGATCGAGGCCGTCGAAGGCCGTTCCGGCGCCTGGTTGCTGGGCGTTCAGTGGCACCCGGAGATGAGCCAGGCGCGCCATGAAGAACACCTGGCCCCCTTCAGCGCGTTCGTTCAGGCGGTGAAGGAGGCCAGGGCCGTTCCGGTCTGAGCCAAGGCTTCAGTCTTCGGTCAGCTCGTTGCGGATTCTGTCCAGCTGCTCTTCGCTCATGCCGGCCTTGAGCAGGTACTGCCTGGCGCCGCCGTACTTCTCGTGCAGGTAATCCAGGAACTCGGCGATGTACTCGGGCTGGCAGGAGATCATGTGTTCGTACTGCACCAGGTCGATACCGGCCTCGCGGGCGAAGTTGCGGAAGTTGTCGCGCAGCGGCTCGAGGTAGATGTCGGTCAGGGCGTAATCGTGGATGATCGTTTCCCGCTCGACGCCGACCAGGTCGAGCAGCAGCGCCACGATGATGCCGGTGCGGTCCTTGCCGGCGCTGCAGTGCACCAGTGCCGTCTCGCCGGTGGCGAACGGCTCGACTGCCTTGACGATCAGGCTGGTTGAGCTGTCGAGCAGCTCGGTGTACATCTCTGCCAGGGTGGGGATGGCGCCGATGGGGATGCGTTCGGGCGCCAGGCCGGCGAACAGCGACACGTTGCGGTAATTGACGGCGTCTGATTCGCGGAACACGTTCGGGGCGTTCTCGAGTTCGTGGTCGTGGCGCAGGTCGATGACGTGGCGCAGCCCGCGGTTTATCAGTTCCTGCTGGCCGTCTTCGTCCAGGAGGTGGAGTGAGGCGGAACGGAGCAGCCTGCCGCGGCGGACGGTCCGGCCGTCACGGGTGGGGTATCCGCCCACGTCACGGAGGTTGGCCACGCTGTCCATCCTGATCAGGCGGGCAGTATCGTCTTCGCTGATGTTGCTGCTGGAATAACCGGTGTTCATGTGAAATTCTCCTGGCGGACTAAGTGGCGGCCGATGAAGTCCTCGTTGAGTTCTACTCCCAGGCCGGGGCCTTCAGGGATGGTCTGGATGCCGTCCACTGCGTCGAGCATCGTCGTTATTACGTCTTCTTCCCAGTAACGGCTGGCGCTGGCGGTGTCGCCGGGCAGCACGAAGTTCTCGAGGCTGGACAGGTGCAGGTTGTGGGCGCGGCCGATGCCTGCTTCCAGCATGCCGCCGCACCAGACGGGCGCGCCGAAGGCCAGGGCCACGTCATGCACGCGGCGTGCCTGCAGGTGACCGCGGACCCGGCCGACTTTCAGGTTGATTACCCGGCCGGCGTCGAGCTCGAGTGCCTTGCGGGTGTCTTCCGGAGAGTGGATGCTCTCGTCCAGGCAGATGGGCGTGCCGATCAGTGCCTGCAGCTTCGCATGGTCGACGATGTCGTCGTAAGCGAGTGGCTGTTCGATGTAGCTGAGGTTCAGTTCATCGAGTTCCTGCATGACGCGGGCGTCAGTCAGGCGGTAGGCGCTGTTGGCGTCGACGGTAAGGTCGATGTCGGGGAACTCCTCGCGCACCGCGCGGACCACCTTCACGTCCCAGCCGGGTT
>CALDPK010000082.1 GCA_937911855.1 uncultured Trueperaceae bacterium
GATAGTTTTTGGGGCTGGTGATGACGACGTCAGTACGTTGTCAGTACCAGCCCCAAACTATTAGCCCGCTCCACCTTCACGAATAAGCAATCAGCTCATGTGTCCCCGAGAATCAGTCAGTGGTCAGGACCGTCCCAAAAAATGGACTGGCCCTGCAGATTGCGGCCCGTACTCACGACGTCAGTACGTTGTCAGTACCAGTAGCAGATTGTTATCCGACTTCAGTAGTGTACCGACGATGCCAACAGATCAGGGTCGAAACCAGAACCCGGCCGCAGCCAGGTAATTACGACGTCAGTACTTCGTCAGTACCTGCATCCGCCTGTTACTCGACTCCAACGCCGTAATGCTCCAGGTACCAGTCCACGAAACGCCCGACGCCTTCCTCGATGCCAGTGACCGGCCGGAACCCGACCGCCTGCTCCAGGTCATCGATGTCCGCGAAAGTCGCCTGAACGTCCCCGGGCTGCATCGGCATGAGTTTCTTGCGCGCCGTCACGCCCAGCTTTCGTTCGAACACGCCGATGAAGTCCAGCAGCTGCACGGGTTCCGAGTTGCCGATGTTGTAAAGCCGGTAAGGCGCGTAACTCGTGGCCGGGTCAGGCTGATCGCCGCTCCAGGCGGGGTTCGGCGCGGCCGGCTGGTCCATGGTGCGGATCACGCCCTCGACGATGTCGTCAATGTAGGTGAAGTCGCGCATCATGTCGCCCTGGTTGAACACCTGCAGCTCCCGGCCCTCGAGGATCGCGCGGATGAACAGGAACGGCGCCATGTCCGGCCTGCCCCAAGGCCCGTAAACAGTGAAGAAGCGCAGTCCCGTCACGGGAATGCCGTACAGGTGCGAGTAAGCGTGCGCCATGAGTTCGTTGGATTTCTTCGTGGCAGCGTACAGGCTGACCGGGTGATCAACCACGTCCTGAACGCTGAACGGCAGCTTCGTATTCGCGCCATAAACCGAACTGCTCGAGGCGTACACCAGATGACCAACGCCGTGATGCCGGCACGCCTCGAGGATGTTCAGGAAACCGTCCAGGTTGCTGGACGCGTAAGCACGCGGATTCTCAAGCGAGTAACGCACCCCGGCCTGGGCGGCCAGGTTGACCACGGCGTCGAAACCGCCAGAAGCGAACACCTCATCGACAGCGCGATGATCAGCAAGATCAGCCTGAACGAAGGAAAACCCCGGCCGGCCAGTGAGCCGCGCCAGGCGCGCTTCCTTGAGCGAGACCTCGTAATAGTCGTTCATGTTGTCGAAACCAACGACGGTGTCACCCCGCGCGAGCAGCCGATCAGCCAGGTGAAAACCGATGAAGCCGGCAGCGCCGGTAACCAGGACGCGTTTGCTCATTCGTCGTCCGCGGGGCGGGGTTCGATGAAGATCCCCGGCAGCTCGGCCAGGTCGACGAAACGGTCAACCGCGTCCAGCAGGCCCTGCGCCACCGTCTGGCGGATCGCCATCACCTCGACGCGTTTGCCCTGCTCCTGCACGAGCTTCACCAAAGGAACGAAATCGCCGTCACCACTGGCCAGTGCGAGTACGTCGAAGCTGTCCCAGGCGCGGACGATGTCGGCGGCGATGCCCATGTCCCAGTCGCCCTCGAGCAGTGTGCGGCCCTGATCGTCGGCGCGGTGCACGCGCAGTTTGCGGCGGTTGACGCGGTAGCCGAGCGTGGTCAGTTTGGTGATGAAACCGAAGGCGGTGCTGTCACCCTCGCGTTCGACGGCGTAGGCGTTCGCCTGCACCATGCGGCGGCCCCGCGCAGCCGCTCGCAGGAGCGTCTCGTAATCGACGTTGCGGCCGGCGTTCTCGCGTGCCGAGTGGTAAAGGTTCTGGGTGTCGACGAAGAGCGCAACCCGCTGCTCCGGCCATTCGAAGGCATTGGCCTGAATCTGCTCGCTCATATGCTGACAAGTTTACGCCACCGCGTCGGCGGCGCCCGTACGTGAACGTGCGCTCATCAGAAGTGAATAAACTGGTGCGCATGGAAACACGGACGGCTGACATCAGGTCTGCGCTGCCGGGTGACGCCCAGCAGATCGTGAACCTGCAGGCGGGAATTTACGAGGAAGGCCGCTGGTTCGTGGGTTCGTCAGCGCCGTCGGTCAACAGCATCCGGCAGCGCCTGCAGTACCTGAACCCGCGCAGTTCGCTGTACCTGGTGGCCGAACGCAACCGGCAGCTCATGGGCTGGCTGGAGCTGAACCGCCTGCAGCCGGACCGGATGCGGCACGTCGCGCTGCTGACCATCGCGATCGGCGCGCCATGGCGACGGCAGGGACTGGGCCGGGCGCTGCTCGCAGCCGCGTACGAGTGGTGCCGCGAGGTGGGCATCCGCAAGATCACCCTCAACGTCCGGGCCCGCAACAGCGGCGCCATCAACCTGTACAAGTCCGAGGGTTTCACCGTGGAAGGCATCGAGGCGAACCAGTTCGTGACCGACGACGGCTTCGAGGACAACATCATCATGGCCAAACTCATCGACTGAAGCCCGCGGCAAGGCTCACCGGCCGAGGCGAAAACGCCGCCTTTGCGTTAGACTTCCTGAGCTACAGGAGGCCTCAAAGCAGTGCGAAAGCTCATCAGTTCAGAATCAGTAACCGAAGGACATCCCGACAAGCTCGCCGACTTCATCAGTGACAGCATCCTGGATGCCATCCTGCGGGTCGACAGTGACGCGCGGGTGGCCGCGGAAACGGTCCTGACCAACGGGCTGGCACTCATCACCGGCGAAGCCAGGTACGAAGGGCACGTTGACCTGACCCGCGTAGTGCGGCAGGCAGTCCGCCAGGTCGGCTACACCAAAGCGGAATACGGTTTCGACGCCGAGCACAGCGCCGTGCTGCTGGCCGTCAACAAGCAGTCGCCGGACATCGCGATGGGCGTCGACAGCTCCACCGAAGCCGGCTCCGGTGACGCGCTCGACCTGATCGGCGCCGGCGACCAGGGCATCATGTTCGGCTACGCGGTCGACGAGACCGACGAACTCATGCCGCTGCCCATCACCCTGGCGCACCGCCTGGCCAGCCAGCTGGCTGACGTGCGTCACGAAGGCCGCGTGCCGTGGCTGCGTCCTGACGGCAAGACCCAGGTGACCGTCGCCTACGAGGACGGCAAGCCCGTCGGCATCGACACCGTCGTGGTGTCAGCGCAGCACCACCCTGACGTGTCCACTGACGAGGTCCGCCAGGTACTGCTCGAGCAGGTCGTCTTCACCAGCATCGACGAGCGCTGGCTCGAGGACACCCGCGTGCTGATCAACCCGACCGGCCGCTTCGTGATCGGCGGACCTCAAGGGGATGCAGGGCTCACCGGCCGCAAGATCATCGTCGACACCTACGGCGGCGCTGCCCCGCACGGCGGAGGTGCCTTCAGCGGCAAGGACCCCACCAAGGTCGACCGCTCCGGTTCGTACTACGCGCGCTACATGGCCAAGAACGTCGTGGCCGCGGGCCTGGCGAAGCGCTGCCAGATCCAGCTTGCCTACGCCATCGGCGTGGCCCGCCCGGTCGGACTTTATGTTGACACCTTCGGAACCGGCAAGGTCGATGACGCTAGGCTTTCGCAGATACTGAGCGAGGTTTTTGATGCGCGTCCCTCGGCAATGATCCAGCAGCTGGAACTCCAGCGCCCGATCTACGCCGCCACGAGCGCCTACGGGCACTTCGGCCGGGAAGAGTTCCCGTGGGAGAAAACCGACCGCGTGGAAGAACTCCGCGCGGCCGTCCGTTGAACCGAGTTTTCTAGAGGTTGAAAATCAGAGGCTTGCCAGCTGCGCCTTGAAGTCCTCGGCCAGCTCGCGGCCCAGGTCGGCAGCTTCGGAAGCTTCACCGCTGGTCGTTGCCTGCAGCATCGTTCCGTTGTCCGCCACGACCGCGCCGAACAGGGTCAGCTCACCGTCGCTGGTGACTGTTGCCAGCGCGCTGATGGCGTAGACGCCGTCCTGCTGCATGACGCGTGAACCTTCGGACTGCAGGGCAACCGCGAAGGTGCGTTCCGCCTGGATGCGGTCCAGGCTGGGGCGGTGCTGCATGGTGTAAGCAAGTTCGCTGGAAGCGTCGTCGTCATCGCGGGTGATGAGGCCCAGGCTGCCCTGGCCGCCTGCCGGCGGGAACAGCTCAGCGTCCAGGAGCTCTTCGATAACGTGCCTGCGGTCGAGTCCGATCAGGATCGACGCTGGCATCAGCAGACCCTGGACTTCGCCCTGGGCCAGGCGTTTGAGGTTGTCGTCAAGACCGCCTTCAAACTGCACTGCCTCGACTTCAGGAGCGATCGCCTTCAGGAACAGCATGTCGCGAACGCCGGGGACGCCAACGCGGGCGCCGGACGGCAGTTCGGAGATGTTCCTGTAGCCCTTGCCCAGCAGGGTGCTGCGGGCTTCGAGCCGGCGGGTGACCGCAGCCAGGGTCAGGCCCTCGGGCAGTTCGCCCGGCAGCCTCTCCATGTTGACTACGGCAATGCTCAGCTGATTGCGGGTCAATGCGCTCAGCAGGGCGGCGGTATCGCCGTCCGTGCCGGTGGGAACGGTCTTCTGGACCAGGTTTAAGTCGGGCCACTCACTGGTGAGGTCCGCAACAATCGATCGCGCCTGTGACAGTGCCAATGCGCCGTCGCGGTTACCAACCACAATTCGCGTCATACGTCTTACATTACTAGCACGTTTCCGGCCCGCTCACGTAGGCACCCGGGGATTTGCGTTACCGAACCCCGGTAATCACCGCGGCTACAATTGGCTTATGCCCAGAGAGCTTGAGCTTAAGTTCACGACCGATTCGCCACTGCCCACAGTGAGCGAACTGCAGTCCGCCCTGGAACCGCTCGGGCTCAGCACCGCAGAAGCCCGCAAGCTGTTTGTGAAGGACCGCTACTTCGATGACGCGCGCGCCAGCTTAAGCCGCGCCGGCCTGGCATTAAGGCGCCGCATGCAGGACGGCCAGATGCTCGCGACCCTCAAGACCCGCGGCAACGTGCAGGGCGCCCACCACGAGCGCGAGGAGATCGAACTGCCCCTGCCCGAGCGCGGCTGGCCGCAGCAGATAGAGGACCGCGTCTCGCTCGTCACCGAGGTCTCAGCCCTGAAACCGTACGTCGTCATCGACAACGAACGCACCCTCTTCCCGGTCTTCAACGCGCAGATGGAACCCATCTGCGAGCTCTCCTTCGACCTGGTCAGGGCCGGCTTCCAGCAGGGCAGCACCAGAGTCGAGTTCTTCGAGATCGAGATCGAGGCAGCCGAAGACGTGCAGCTTCAGGCCCTCGAGGACATCGCTGCCGCGCTCGAGAAGCTGCTCACGTTGTCGCCCAGCCCGTTCACGAAACTCGAGCGTGCCCAGGCGCTTTTGCTCGGCGCGGGACTGTGACCCGCCAGTGAGAAACATGCCACGGGAGCTACAGTCACTCAGCTCTCCCGCACTGATAATTTGCTGTATCACCCCAAGTTCACGGGAGGAGGTCCCGCAATGATCAGGCTCTTGTTTTCAGCAGCAATGAACGGCGCACAAGGCGCAGACCGGTACCGGCAGGAAGATACCGAGTACACCCATGAGGACTTCATGGAGATGTCACTGGCGGACCTCGAGGAGATAACCGGCGTCATCCGGCCACTGAACCAGACGACCACGACCATCGAGGAGTACCGTCAGGCCGCCTGGGATTCGTACCGGGCTGACATCGCCAACCGCGACGAGTGGGGCGCGACCCAGACTGGCGGCGGTGAGATCCGCGACGAAGAGAACGAAGGTTTCGACGAACCCGACATCGACCTTGACAACGTGATGGAAGGCCAGATCGGCGACGAGGTCGACTGAACCGCCTGACCATGCCGCTGGTATACTCCCGGCATGGCAAATGAAACGGCAATAAGCGGCGGCACAACAGCTCTCCGCGATGACCTGCTCTTCGAACTCATCGGGCTCGAGGAGCAGCGTCAGCGTGAGGGGCTTGAACTGATCGCCTCCGAGAACTTCACTTCCAGGGCGGTGCGGGAAGCCACCGGCAGCGTGCTGACGAACAAGTACGCCGAGGGCTACCCGGGCAAGCGCTATTACGGCGGCTGCGAGATCGTCGACCGCATCGAGAACCTCGCGATCGACCGCGCCAAGGAACTGTTCGGCGCCGCCTGGGCGAACGTGCAGCCCCACTCGGGCTCGTCAGCGAACCTGGCCGTCTACGAGGCGCTGCTCGAACCCGGCGACAAGGTGCTGGGCATGGACCTGGCCCACGGCGGCCACCTCACCCACGGCTCCCCCGTCAACTTCAGCGGCAAGCGCTACGACGTAGTCGGTTACCCCGTCACCCGCGAAACCGAGCGGATCGATTACGACCACGTCCGTGAACTCGCCCGCGAGCACAGGCCGAAACTGATCATCGCCGGCGCGTCAGCCTACCCGCGCCAGATCGACTTCAGCATCTTCCGCGAGATCGCAGACGAAGTCGGCGCTTACCTGCTGGCTGACATCGCCCACATCGCCGGCCTCATCGCCGCCAAGCTGCACCCCGACGCGGTGCAGCACGCGCACGTCGTGACCAGCACCACCCACAAGACCCTGCGCGGCCCGCGCAGCGGCATGATCCTCTCGAACGACCTTGAGCTCGGCCAGAAGATCGACCGGATCATCTTCCCCGGCCTGCAGGGCGGTCCCCTCGAGCACGTCATCGCCGGCAAGGCAGTCGCGTTCTTCGAGGCGCTCCAGCCTGACTTCGTCGACTACCAGCGCCGCACCATCAGCAACGCCCAGGCGCTCGCGGCTGAACTGGAATCGCTCGGTTACCGCATCGTCTCCGGCGGCACTGACAACCACCTGCTGCTCATCGACCTCAGGCCGAAAGACATGACCGGCAAGAAAGCCGTCGAGCTGCTCGACCCCGTCAACATCACCGTCAGCAAGAGCATGGTGCCCTTCGACGAACGCAAACCCTGGATCACTTCCGGCATCCGCGTCGGCACGCCAGCCCTCACCACCCGCGGTTTCGACGAGGCCGGCATGAAGCAGGTCGCCTCGCTCATGGACCGCGCCCTGAGCGGCGAGGATGCCGCCACCATCAAGGCTGAAGTCACCGCCCTGGCCAGCAGTTTCGGAATGCCATGACGCAGCGCATCTGCCTCATCGGCGGCGACGGCATCGGCCCCGAAGTACTGCCCCAGGCCGTCCGGGTTGTCGAAGCGACCGGCCTGAAGTTCGAGTTCACTGAAGCCGAAGCCGGCTGGGCGACGTTCGAGCGCACCGGCGCCAGCGTCCCCGAAGCCACCCTGGAAGCAGTGAAGGCGGCCGACGCCACCCTGGCCGGCGCGTTCACCAGCCCCAGCCACAAGGTCGAAGGTCACCAGGGTGCCATCCGCTTCATGCGCAAGAAACTCGACCTGTTCGCGAACCTGCGCCCCGCGCGCTCCCGGCCCGTTGAGGGCGGCTTCCCGAACGTCGACATGCTCATGGTGCGCGAGAACACCCAGGGCCTGTACGTAGAGCAGGAACGGCGCTACGGCGACATCGCAATCGCCGACTGCATGGTCAGCAAGGACGCCAGCGCCCGCATCGCGCACGTTGCTTTCCAGCAGGCCCGCGAACGCCGCGGCAAACTGGCGATAATCCACAAGGCCAACGTGCTGCCGCTCGTCTCCGGCCTGTTCCTGGAGACATGCCGTGAAGTGGCCGAGCAGTACCCGGACGTCGACGCTCATGACCTCATCGTGGACGCTGCCGCCATGAAACTCGTCCGCAACCCGCAGGACTTCGACGTGCTCGTCAGCACCAACCTGTTCGGCGACATCCTCTCGGACCTCATGGCCGGCCTCGTCGGCGGCCTCGGCCTGGCACCCAGCGCCAACGTGGGCCACGAAGTGGCCATCTTCGAGCCGGTTCACGGCAGCGCTCCGGACATCGCAGGGCGCGGCATAGCCAACCCTGCAGCCATGATCCTGACCGCCGGCATGATGCTCAGGCACCTGGGTCACCCAGCTGAAGCCGAACGCATCGACCTGGCCGTCAACAGCGTGCTGGAATCCGGACCCGTCACTGCCGACCTGGGCGGCAACGCCAGCACCAATGAGATGACCGACGCGATCATCGCGGCACTCTGACCCTTCACTTTCCGGGCCCTGATTTGTTCTGCAGGTCAAGCGGCCCGGATTGTTTTCATATAGCGGTTGATATCATGGCGCAAGTGAAGCAGATGGTGAGTCCAGCAGGCCAGAAAGCGCACGAGGGGGAACGCCCATGTACGCGCTGAGGCAGGCGTTCCTGGCACTCAAGTCCAACTGGGTCGCCACCGTAGCGACCATCACGACCATGACCCTCTCTCTCACATTGCTGGCTTCCTTCAGCCTGATCAGCGTGAACCTGAACCTGTTCTTGGCCGAACTCCAGAACGAACTCGAGGTCACCGTCTTCCTTGATGACGGCGCCAACCACCCCCAGCTGCTGGAAGTGATCCGCGGCTGGTCCGAGGTGGACACGCGGCGGGTGGTGTTCATCGGCAAGGACGAAGCACTGTCCGGCCTGGTGTCCGAACTGCCGGCCCTCAGTCAGGCGGCCGCCCTGGTAAGTAACCCCCTTCCCAACGCCATCGAGGTGCGGCTGCTCGATCCGAGCCTGACGCAGACGGTCTCGGAGCGACTGCGGGCATTGCCCGGCGTCAATACCGTGATGGACGGCGCCCAGGACGTCGAGATGTTCCTGGCCATCAACGACGCACTGCGGGTGGTGGGCAGCATCCTGATAGTCATCATGCTGACCGCTGCGCTGTTCGCCATCACCAACTCCATCCGCGCTGCCATCGTGGCCAGGCGCAAGGAGATCGAGGTGATGCGCCTGGTCGGTGCCACCCAAGGCTTCATCCGCGCCCCCTTCCTGCTGGAAGGCCTGCTGCTGGGCTTCTTCAGCGCAGTCATCACCAGCGCGATTGTCATTCCCAGTTACCTGTTCATAGTCGACCGCCTCCGTGATCAGCTGACGTTCGTGCGGCTGGTGGATGACCCCACCACGCTCACCCAGATCCCCGTCCTGCTGCTGGTGCTGGCACTGCTGGTGGGCCTGGTCGGCAGCACCGTGGGTGTGGCTCAGCACCTCCGAGAGGAGTATTGAGCATGCTGCGGCGCTGCCTCGCGATCACTTTGGCTACTGCCGTGCTGTTCTCGGCTTTTGCCCAGCCGCGCGCGGACACCAGCACCCGCGAGGCGCTGGAGAGCGAGATCGCCAGTTACGAGCAGCTGCTCGAGGCGCGCAGCGCCGACATCCGCGGCATCGAAGCTGAACTCGGGCAAACCGCCAGCGCCCTGCAGGCCCGGATAGCCGAGCGGGACAACGTGAGCGCCCAGATCAGCAGCCTGCGGGCGCAGCGCGCGGAGCTGCAGACGGAGATCGCCCAGCTGGAGATCGACCTGGTCGCGACCGGCCAGGAGATCGAGCGCATCCTGGGCAACCTGGACTCGCTGCTCGACCGGATCAGCATGCTGCTCGTGAACCTGTACACGCAGGGCAGCTCGCGCTACGCCGCGATCCTCAGCGCAGCCAGCAGCTACCACGACTTCCAGGTGCGCAGCCATTACATCGAGCTGCTTACCGAGCAGGACGTTTCGCTCGTTCAGGAACTGAACGACACCCGCCAGCAGCTGCTCGAGGCGCAACAGCGGCAGAGCGAGCAGCTCACCGCGCAGACCGCCGCCGAGGAACAGCTGCGCGTCAACGAAGAGGCGCTGGTCGTGCAGCAGAACACGCTCGCCGGCATCATCGACGAGCTCGAGAGCACCCGCGCGGGCCAGCAGGCGCAGCAGCAGGCACTCATGCAGGCGCAGAACGACATCGAACAGGCGCTCGGCAACCTGGCCGGTCAGCTGCAGTCGGAGATCGCGCGCCTGCAGCGCGAGGAAGAACGGCTGCAGCGTGAGGCTGCGCTCGCTTACCTCGAGGACCTGGAAAAGGCCGAGGCACTGCAGCAGCAGGCGGTGGAGACCAGGGAACGCATCGACAACCTGACCGAGCCGCTGCTGCCGACGACCAGTGATTACGGTTTCC
>CALDPK010000083.1 GCA_937911855.1 uncultured Trueperaceae bacterium
CGGATCCCGGACTTCCTCGTCAACTTCATCGCGCTCGCATTCGTGTTCGGCGCTTTCGCCGTTTCCAACCTGCTTGTGGACGAATCCGGCCTGCTGGCCACGACGATCATGGGCATCATCATCGCCAACAGCTCGGTTCCCAACTTCCGGAGCATCCTGAGCTTCAAGGAAGACCTGACCGTCCTGATCATCTCGGTCCTGTTCATCGTCCTGGCCGCGAACATCGAGCTGGCCACGCTGCTGTCGGTCATGACCTGGCAGAGCCTGGCGCTGCTGGCGGTCATCATGCTCGTGGCGCGACCGGCGACGATATTCCTGAGCACGATGGGCAGCTCCCGCTTCACGCTGCGCGAGAAGCTCTACCTGTCATGGATCGCACCGCGCGGCATCGTGGCGGCCTCGGTCAGCTCACTGTTCGCCGCGCGCCTGACGGCCGAAGGCGTCGAGGGTGCCGAGGTGCTGGTGCCGCTGGTGTTCCTGGTGATCGTCGGGACGGTGCTGCTTAACAGCCTGACGGCGCTGCCGCTGGCTCGCTGGCTGGGCGTGGCAGAACCGGATCCGCAGGGCTTCCTGATCCTGGGCGCCCACCCGTTCGCCCGCGAAGTGGCGCTGTACCTGAAGAACGCTGGCTACGACGTGCTGGTGGCCGACACGAACTGGGCGAACGTCACCGCCGCCAGGAACAGCGGCCTGGACGCCTACTATGGCAGCCTGCTCGCAGACCAGGCTGACGACCGGGTGCGCCTCAGCGGCCTCGGCAAGCTGCTGGCGCTCACCAGCAACGAGGAAGCGAACGCCCTGACAGCGATGAAGTACGGCCGGATCTTCGGCACAGGAAACGTTTACCAGCTGCCGCCGCACCACCAGTCGGGTGCCCGCGGCAACGTGGGGGCGAGCGTCAGCGGCCGCCGGCTCTTCTCAGGCGAGGCTACCTTCCACGACCTGCGGCAAATGCTCGAGCAGGGCGCCAGGATCCACGAGACCGCCATCACCGATGAGTTCGACCTGGAAGCTTTCGAGGAGCGCCACGAAGGCCGTTTCGTGCCGCTGTTCATCCGTTCGAACGGCGATCTTCGACCGGTCACAGAGGACGACAGCCCGCCTGAACCTGGCATGACGCTCGTCACCCTGCGCACCCAGGCATGACCAAAAAAAGAGGCTCCGACCTGTCCTGGACGGAGCCTCTTGAAATTGTTTCACGTGAAACAATCAGTACCAGCGGGAGATCCGTTCGACCGGGTGCCGGTGGTGCGGGAAGCCGTCCTGCTGACGCTTGCCGAGACCGATGACGCTGGTTACGGTCGCGGTGTCCGGCAGTCCCAGGAGCTCCTTCACGCCCGCCTGGTTGAAACCGCCCATGGTCACGGTGTCGTAACCCATTCCGCGCGCGATCAGCACGAACTGCCCCAGTGCGATGTACGTCTGGGTGCGCGCCCACTCCTGGAGGCTTGCTTCGTCCATCTTGCCGAGCCGCTCGCGCATGGCTCCGGCCCGCCTGGAGATCTCTTCCTGGCCCAGTCCGGGGTGCATGATGTCCTCAAGCGTGGCCAGCACTTCGGCACCGTCGCTGTACAGGACGATGTTCGCAGGTGCATTGCGGGCGGTCTCGGTGTTGTTGCCGGTCATGACTTCGGCCAGGCGCTCGGTCATGTCGGGGCTGCGCACGACTGCCCAGCGCCAGGTCTGAACGTTCGATGCGCTCGGCGCAAGGCCGGTCAGGCGCAGCATCTCGTGGACATCGGCCTCGGGTACTTCCTCGTTCAGGAACTGCCTTACGCTGCGGCGGCTCTCAGCGATGCTGCGGACAGCTTCGCGGGTGTTCACGTCTGACTTGATAATGGTTTCTGACATAAAGGGCCCTTTCAGATAGCGCGCGGGACGTGCCGCACAAACTTCGAGCGTAAGCCGCGCTTCCGGGCCGGTCAACGGACATTGATACCAGCACCTGCACAGTTAAGGTACGCTAGACTGCTCCATGACGACTGAAATCTCGGAGCAGGTGGCGCGGCGCTTCGTGCTGGGCAAGCAGGGACTGTGGCCCGGCCGCCGCTGGACCCACCCCACCGGCACCGCCCTGGCGATGCGCACGGTGGAGCACCTGCAGCTGGACCCGCTCAACATCACCGCCCGCAGCCAGGACCTGATGCTGCACGCCCGCGTGGACGGTTACGAGCCGGAAGCGTGGCAGGAACCCGCCTATTCGCAGCGGCAGTTCTTCGACTGGGGCGCCTGGCTGGCCGTGCGGCCGATGCATGAATTGCCGTACTTCCGGACGCACATGCTCGAGGCGGCGGCTGCACCCAGGCAGCGGGAATGGGCCGGCACCCACGCGGCACTGCTCGATGAGATGCGTCAGGTGCTCCGCGACGAAGGACCGGTCAGCAACCGCGATTTCGACATGAAGAACCGCCGGCGCGTCGACAGTTACCGGGGACGCAAGGACAGCGCCGTCGCCCTCTACTACCTGTGGACCGTCGGCGAGGTCATGATCCACAGCCGCAACCGCTTCGAGCGCACCTACGATCTGACGGAACGCATCGCGCCAGCTGAACTGATCCGGGAAGCGACCGCGGAAGAGGCTGAGCGATACATGATGCTCAAGAACGTCGCCTTCAACGGCCTGCGCGACAACCGCAACGGGTTTCCCGTCACCGGCCCACGCACTGCGCCTCAGACCCGGACGCTGCTGCAGGAGCTGACGGAAGCGGGCCAGCTTCATGAACTGACCGTCGAAGGCTGGCCGGGACCGCATTACGTGCAGCTGGCCGACCTGCCGCTCCTCGAAAGCCTGGCTCAGGGACGCGTGCCTGAACCGTGGCAGACCGTGGGTACGGACACGACCCAGGAAGTCAGCTTCCTGGCGCCGCTTGACCCCGTGTCGGCCAGGGGGCGCGCCGCGAAGCTGTTCGGCTTCGATTACGTTTGGGAAGTGTATAAGCCGCTGGAGAAACGGCGCTGGGGCTACTACGTGCTGCCGATCCTGTGGGGTGACGCGCTCGTCGCGCGGGCCGACCTGAAACTGGACCGCACGAACGGCACGCTGCAGGTTCTGGGCTTCTGGCTGGAAGACCCTGCAACCGGCCACGCCCATGATTTCGCGTTGGCGCTCGGCCGGGGCCTTGGCAGGTTGCAGCGGTTTGTCGGTGCAGACGGGCTCGATCTGAGCGCGATAAAGCCTGTGAAGCTGAGGAACGAGGCCAGGAAGGCCGCGCGCGGCTGAACTCAGCCTTCGAAGGCGTCCAGTGACTCGCGGATCAGCACGTGGGCTTCTTCCACGTCCTGCCAGTCACCGATCGTGGTGACTTTGCCCTCGAGGTCCTTGTAAATCGCGAAGAAATGCTCGATCTCACGCAGGCGGTGCTTGGCAACGTCTGCCAGTCTCGTGAAACCGGAGAAGCGCGGATCGTCGACGGGGACGGCCAGGACCTTCTGGTCCTCGCCTTTCTCATCGGTCATCTCAAGGAAAGCCAGCGGGCGCACGCGCACGACGCAGCCCGGGAACATGGGTTCGCGGCCCAGGATGAGGATGTCGAGGGGGTCGCCGTCCTTGGCCAGGGTGCGCGGCACGAAACCGTACTCGCCCGGGTAGTGCATTGGGCTGTAGAGCACGCGGTCGAGCTTGAAGACTCCCAGTTCGTGGTCGTACTCGTACTTGTTGCTGCTGCCGGACGGCACTTCAACAACGGCGGTAACGACGGTTGGTGATTCGGGATCGGAAGGAAGATGCAAGAGGTTCATGTTCAGTTGCTCCAGTCGCCGCGTGACCTTAAGTCGGTGCGGCACACAAGCGAATACTGTACCGCCCTTTAGGCATCCGTTTCGTCATGTCAGCTTTGTTCGCCTGCGTGCAGTCGCTTCTTTCCTGCCGCGCTACCTTCCTTTACAACTGCTGAAAGGGGGCAGGCAATGAACAACGCACATGACCTGAGTGGCAAACGCGTCGCGATACTCGTAACAAAAGGATTCGAGGAAATCGAACTCACCAACCCGCGCAAGGCGCTTGATGAGGCCGGCGCGCAGACAGTCCTGATTTCCCCCGAACGGGACAAGGTCAGATCGTGGACCGACAAGAACTGGGGCAGCGACCATCAGGTCGACATGCACCTGTCCGAGGCCACCGCAGACGATTTCGACGCGCTGCTGCTTCCCGGCGGCGTGATGAACCCCGACAAACTCCGCATGGAGGAAGACGCGGTCGAGCTGGTGCGTGACTTCTTCGAACAGGAGAAGCCGGTCGCGTCCATCTGCCACGGCCCTTGGCTGCTGGTTGAGGCCGATGTGGTGAACGGCCGCCGCGTCACGTCCTACCCGTCACTGCAGACCGACCTGCGCAACGCAGGAGCGGACTGGGTGGACGAGGAGGTAGTCGTTGATCGGGGCCTTGTGACCAGCCGCAACCCGAGCGATCTGCCCGCCTTCAACCGGAAGATGCTTGAAGAGTTCGCAGAAGGCAGGCACTGAACAGGCAGAGATGCCAGGGAGGAACAACGAAATGACCAGAGTTTTCGCACTTTTTGACGGCGCCGACAAACTGCAGGATGCGCAGGACGCTCTTGAGCGAGCCGGAATGACTGACGACATCGAACGGGTTTTCGATGGCACTGCAGAGAACACCACCGTGCCCCGTCCGCTGGTGGCAGGCAGCGTGGCACCTATCTCCACCGACGGTCGCCCGGACGGCGCGGCCGCAGTCGGCCTGGGCCGCAACTGGCTCGCCGAGTTCCAGGTGGATGACGACGAGGCCCGCTTCCTCGCCGACTCGGTGGACAACGGCGCCAGCCTCCTGATCGTCAGAACCGAACGCCCGGACGAAGTAGCCGACATCATGAACAGTGCGGGCGGTACCAGGGTATTCACAAAGGACTGAGGCGTGGTCGGCGGGCTTGATCAGGCAGCACTGAAGGAAGCCGGCCTGACCTACAGCAGTGACAGCAGACCGGGCTGGACACGGCAGCGGCGGGGGCGCGGTTTCACTTACCTGAACGCGCAGGGCGAGATCATCCGGGACCCCAAGGTCCGCGAGCGGATCACCGGACTGGTGATCCCGCCTGCCTGGCGGGACGTCTGGATCAGCCCCAAAGCCAACGGGCACATCCAGGCCACCGGCCGCGACGAGCGGGGCCGCAAGCAGTACATCTATCACCCAGACTGGCGTGACATGCGCGATACCGCCAAGTACGGCGGCCTGACCGGCTTCGCTGAGCAGCTGCCCCGCCTGCGCCGCCGCCTGTCCCGCGACCTGGCGAACGCCAGTGACCCACCCGACCGGCAGACGGTCACCGCCGCAATTGTCAGCCTTCTCGACCGCACCCTGATCCGCATCGGCAACAGCCGCTACGCGAACGAGAACGGTTCGTACGGGCTCACGACCCTGACGGATGATCACGTGCATATAGAAGGCGAGGAGCTGCACTTCAACTTCGTCGGCAAGTCCGGCAAGGAACACGAGATAACCCTGCGCAACCAGCGGCTGGCGAAGATCGTCCGCCAGTGCCAGGAGCTGCCCGGCCAGGAACTGTTCAGGTACGAGAACGGCTCCGGCGACCTGCACGTCATCAACTCCGACGACGTGAACGCCTACCTGCGCGAGATCATGGGCGGCGACCGCAGCGCCAAGGATTTCCGCACCTGGGCCGGCACCGTCATGACTGCCGAGAAGCTGCACGAGGCCGGTGAAGCAAATTCCGAGAGCGCCGCCAAACGCAAGGTGACCTCAGCGATCCGTTTCACGGCCAGCCGGCTCGGCAACACCCTGGCGGTGTGCCGCAAGTGCTACGTCCATCCGAAGATCGTGAACAGTTACATGGACGGAAGCTTCACGGATGAGTTCGGCCTCGCACTGGAACGTGCCCGCTCAGAGCCAGTCGGCGGCCTGCGGGTGGCGGAAGCCGCGACCCTGAACATGCTGCTTGACTGACCGTCAGGCCAGGTCGACTTCCAGCTCTCCCAGCAGGCTGAGCGCTTCAGGCAGGCTGACTTTCATGCCCCTGATCCGGTTGCTGAACGGGGAGACCTGATAGTTGCGGGCCGTACGCAGGTCGGCACCTGCCAGGTTGTTCTGCAGGAACACGCAGCGGCTGAGGTCGCAGTCGGCGAAGCTGACTTTCTCCAGCTCGCAGCGCCTGAAGTCCGCTTCGCGGAAGATGCAGCCGTCGAACGAGCAGTCGGTCAGGTCGAGCCTGTCGAAGGAACAGAAGCTGAGGTCGCAACTCTTGAAGCTGGCATGCACGCCCATGGCGCCCTGGACGACTACCGAGAAGTTGACGCCGGTCAGGCGGGTGCCGTCGAAAACCACGTTCTGCAGCAGCGTATCGTTGAGGATAACCAGCGGCATCTCGCAGCGCTCGAAAGTGCATTCCGCCAGGTGCGCTCCGGTGAAGTCTGCTTCCGTCAGGTCGCAGTCCTCGAACCGGCAGCCCAGGAACGTGGTTCCGGCCGTGACCAGGTCGCCTGGTTTGAGGCCCTGGAAGTGTTCATCGGTATAGCGAAGCTCGTCCGTCACTTGCCATGCAGATTAGCACCGGCGTGGTTTGGTACGGGCGCGGCTGGGCAAACGGCTGCGGGGCTGCTAAAATGTTCAATCGGCGCAAATCGCGTCTCATGAGGCAGGGGCCCTTAGCTCAGTTGGTTAGAGCAGTCGACTCATAATCGATTGGTCGCCGGTTCAAGTCCGGCAGGGCCCACCACATTAACCCCGTCCTGGCGGGGTCTTCTTTTACCCATCGCCCGTTGGGCCCGTTCGCATCCGAATTTGTACCACTCCCGATAGCTCAGGTAGACGTGCACACACTCTCAAGTATTGATGTCCCCCTCTGTGAGCAAGCATGCCTCCAGGACGGCCCGCGCTAAAGACGCATCGTGATTCACGCCATAAATTAACGCGGCAATCAGGTCCTCAGGAGCCACACGCTTCCAATCCAGCGTCAGACCGAGCGATGCCGCCCACAAGCTTATGAACAGTCGCTGGGTTCTTCCATTGCCTTCTCTGAACGGATGGATCATGTTGAGCTCGACGAAGAAGTAGCTGGCTGCGTCTAGGAAGGCCTCAGAAGACTCCGAGGAAACTCCTGCCTGTACCCGCGGATTAGCGAATAGGGACTCCGCCACAGCGGGAATCTGCTCCCAGGCGGCAAAGCGGGTTTGTCCTTTGGTGATTGTGACTTGTCTTGTCTGCCCCGCCCATTCATATACGTCCTGGAACAGATGTAGATGAAGGTTCTTCAAGAAATCGAAGCTGAACTCAAAAAGCGGTGACGTCAAAAACTGAGCGGTTCTGATCGATACTGTGTTGGCTTCAAACTCTGCAAGTACCGAGGCATCCCGGATACCTTCAAGGTTTTTCAGGGTATCGCTATCCGGATAGCAGTAACGCTTATCTTCGCTGTGA
>CALDPK010000084.1 GCA_937911855.1 uncultured Trueperaceae bacterium
CGCCTCGGCCATCAGCTTGCCGATGAAACCGACCGAACGGAAGGCGATTGCCAGTACGCCCGCCAGGGCGCCCGGACCGAATATCGCCACGAACAGCAGCGCCCAGATGATGGTGTTGACCGAGCGCGAGGACACGAGGATGATCCGGCCCAGCCACACGAACAGCGGATGCGGGGAAGTGTTGCGTGCGGAAATATAGGCCGCGGGGATCGCGAACAGCAGCGACATGAGCGTCGCCAGCGTGGCGATGTTGATCGTTTCGAGCAGGACCCGCAGTATCTCGCCGCCGCGCCGGAAGTCCGGCGGATACATGCGCTGCAGCAGGTCGGCGATCTGGGCTGGTGAATCCCACACCCAGGGCCAATAGATGTCCAGGCCGCGGACCGTCCAGACGAGCACGGCGATCGTCACCAGGTAGGTGATGAACCGGCCGAGCCGCTGACCCGGCGTGAAGCGCTGCCAGTTGTACGCCTTGAGTTCCTGAAGTGACGGATCGCGGATCACGAGAGGTTGCTCCGCAGGCGGCCGCTGATGCCTTCACTGACCAGGATGATCGCGATGATCAGCAGCAGGATGGCAAGGGCAAAATCGTAATCGAAGCGCTGGAAAGCGCTCATCAGCGTGCCGCCGATGCCGCCGGCACCCACAACACCGACCACCGCTGAGGCGCGCAGGTTGCTGTCCAGCTGATAGATGCTCAGGCCCGTCTGCCGCGGCAGTATCTGCGGGAAAACCGCGTAGAACAGCACTTTGAAGAAGCCGCCGCCGGTGGCGCGCATCGCTTCGACCTGGCCCTGATCGATCTCTTCGATGGCCTCGGCGAGCAGTTTGCCCACGAAGCCCAGGGAATAGACCATCAGGGTAAGCACGCCGGCGAACGGGCCGAAACCCACCGCCTTCACGAAGATGATGGCGACGATCACCGGATGGAAACTGCGCGCGAGGATAATGATTGTTATGATGACCGGGTGGAAGCTGCGGGCCAGGATGATTATGCTCCGGCCGACCCAGTGCAGGCCGCGCGGCATGATGTTGTTGGCCGCCAGCAGCGCGATGGGCACGCTGATCAGCAGGCCGAGCGCAGTGGCGAGCAGGGCGATCTGGATGCTTTCGGTGAAGCCGGTGATTATCAGGTTGGAGCGGCTGAAATCGGGTGGCCAGGCGCCGCCGAAGATGCGGGCGGCACGCGGCAGGCCTTCGCTGACGCGCGTCCAGTTGATGGACAGGGTGGAGATTGCCCAGATGACGTAGGCCGCTCCCAGGATGGGAACCGACCAGCGGACGATTGGGTTGCTGAAGAACTGCGGCCTCTGCCAGCGGTAATCAGGCCGTGACGGACCGGTACTCATCAGCGCGCAGCGGCCTGAAGCACCGGTTCGGGCTCCGCTGATTCGTCAGCGTTCCAGGATTTGCCGTCATAGATGGCGTCAAGTGCAGCCTCGTCAAGCTCAGCTGGCACGCCGTCGAAAATAATGTGGCCATAACGCAGGCCGACGATGCGGTCGGTGTACGTGCGCGCCTGGTCAACGTTGTGGATGTTGATGATCACCGGCAGGTCCAGGCGGCTGGTGATGTCGCGCAGCAGCGTCATGATCTGCTCCGAGGTGCGCGGGTCGAGCGAGGCGGTGGGTTCGTCGGCCAGCAGGATCCGGGGTTCCTGCATCAGGGCCCGGACCACGCCGACGCGCTGGCGCTGACCGCCGCTCAGCCGCGACGCCCGCTGGTTGACGAATTCCTCCATGCCGACGAGCTCCAGAAGCTCGTAAGCGCGGTTGATGTCGGACTGCGGGTAACGGCGGGTGGCTGCCTGCCAGAAGTTCACGTAGCCGAGCCGGCCGGCCAGCACGTTCTCCATGACCGTCAGCCTGTCGAGCAGGTTGAAGCTCTGGAAGATCATGCCGATGGAGCGGCGCGCTTCGCGCAGCGCCGCTCCTTTCAGCACGGTCAGGTCCTGGCCGTCCAGGCGGACGGTGCCGGAATCCGGTTCGATGAGGCGGTTGATGCAGCGCAGCAAGGTGCTCTTGCCGGCTCCCGAGGATCCGATGATCGCGGTGATGCCGCTGCCCGCGACCTCGAGGTTCAGGCCCTTCAGGACCGGTTCGCCCTGGCCGTACGATTTGGTCAGGTTTTCAATGCTGAGCTGCAACTTTACTGCTCCTCAAACTCGCTTCAGTCGATGTTTTCTGTGGTGTACTGCACGCCGTTGAACTCCTGGATGGAGCGGATGACCGACCAGGTGTCC
>CALDPK010000085.1 GCA_937911855.1 uncultured Trueperaceae bacterium
GCACTCGGCTGGCTGGTGGCGGGATCGCCCACCCGATGCCATCTTCCCGCCCAAGCACGGCAAGGAAGCTGTCCTCACCTGTACCACCAGTTCACCCACCCCGCATCTCACCCATCTGCCGAGCTCAGGCGGAGGCCAGCTCCTTGGCCGCGGCATCGTCCTGGGCGGCGTGGCGCTCGCGTTTTCGGCGCCGGTTCTCGGCAGCGAAGTTGCCGCGCACGTCGAGTTCGATCCCGATCTCGCCGGAGGCCGCGAGGACTTCGATCCGTGGGCGAATGTGCGCGACTTCTCCTGGCTCGGTCAGCCGCATCAGCAGGGCCGCCGCTACACCGTGCGCTTGCCGTGGCGACTGGCGGCCGCGGCGACGCACCGGCTTCGTGTGCCGATGCCCGGGGCGGGTCCAAGCGATGAGTTCGGCCGCACGCTTGCCGCACCGGTCGAACTCGAATTCCGTACCGATCATCGGCCGCCCGACTACACGCTCCCGTATTCGACGGCGATACTCGAAGCGGGGATCGATTCCGAGGTGCCGCTGTATGTGACCAATCTCGGCAGCGTCGAATTGCGCTTCCGCTCGCTCGGTCCCGGCGGCCTTGCGACCGATCGAAGCCGCATGCTGGCGCTTGCCGACCTCGAGGACGTGCAGTATGGCGTGCCGCTGGGTGTCCGTGAAGCCCTTGATGGGGAATCGGGCGCCCTGTTCGGCCGCCTCGCGACGACGCCGACGCTGCCGCACCAGTTTCATCTGCGCGCGGCCGCTGCCCAGAGCCAGACGGGTCATGCTACGTACGAAGTCGCGGATCTCGTCGAATACCGCCTGGCCGCCGCTGTCCAGCACGTAACTGGCCACGTTCGCTTGCGTTCCCGGCAGTGCCCTGAGTTCAGGGTCGTAATAAGGGTTCGGCATGCTTCGCACGTCGAGGACCATGTCCGCGTCGCGGGGACTGCCCCGCTTGAAACCGAACGACACCAGCTGCAGCCTGAACGTGTCGCCGCCGCCGTAACGGCGGCTGAGTGTGGCACGCAACTGCGCGGCTGACAGGTCCGTCGTGTCGATCACCACTGAAGCCCGGTCCTGCAGTGGCAGGAGCGCTGCGTTCTCGCGCCTTATGTCACTGCTGAGCGTGCCTTCTGCCAGCGGGTGGGCGCGCCTGGTGAAGCTGTAACGGCGGATCAGGCTGGCCTCGTCGGCCGTCAGGAACACTACCTGTGGTTCGAAGCCACCTGCCTCGAGTGCCGAAAGTCCGGCCTGCACGTCCTCGAGGAACCGCTCCGTGCGCGAGTCGATGGCGATGACTATCCGGTCTTCGCCCCGCGAGCGTGCTTCGTTGACGAGCTCAAGCCACAGGCCGGGCGGCAGGTTGTCCACTGCGAAGAAGCCCAGGTCTTCAAGGGCCTGGATGGCGGTGGTTTTGCCGGCACCGCTCAGCCCGGTCAGTATCAGCGTGCGGGGTTCGGGGTTCACAGCGGCTCCCCGGGTCTGACCGGCTCGACCATGCAGCCGGCAACGGTGCTGGCCCGCTCCACGACCGCAGTGCGGCCTGCCTGCCACATGAGCCGGCCGGGGCAGATTAAGCGGGGACGACCGGCGATGGTGGTCCTGACGACAGGCTGCCCCGCAGCCGTCACCTGCTCGAACGGCAGGGTTATGCCGGCAGGTGAGGCAGTGGCGGGTTCGATGGCCGTCAGCAGCCGCCATTCGCCGCCGCGCATCCTGACGAAACCGGTGTACCCGCCCAGCTGCACCCGGAACACGATCTGCTGGGTGTCCTGCATCTGTACCGACCAGTCAGCCGGCTTGATGAAACCGATGTCATCGCGCAGGCAGAAGCTGGGGGCGGCGTCCTCAGAAAACGGCTGCACGACAGCTTCGGCGGTGATCCTGCCGGCCATGAGCTGGGCCATCAGCTCCGCTGCGGGGCGGCTCTCGAAACAGCCGACCCTGACGCGCGTGTACTGGGTTCCTTCGAACATCGTGAACTCGGTATATACGTCGAAACCCATGCCAGCCAGGCGGTCTACTTCCGCTTCGGCCAGGCGGTAATCGGGGAACGCCACCGTCTGGATCGTCCAGCGCCCGTCCTGGGCGGCAGCTTGAGACAGCAGCGCCAGCGCGACGAGCAGCAGGAGCAGACGGGGCGCAACTGTCATGGTCAGAGCACGCCCTTGGTCGAGGGCAGTGCGCTGCCTGACACCCTGCAGGCGTCCCGCAGGCTGCGCGCGAAGGCTTTCATGATTGCTTCGCACACGTGATGCGCTTCCACGCCGGCCAGCACCCGCACGTGCAGGGTCGCACCGGCGTGGTTGCAGAAGCCGCGCAGGAACTCGCGCATGTGGTGCACGTTGAAGCCGCCGGCGTCACCTTCGAAGCCGGCCGGTTCGAAACTGATCCAGGCGCGGCCGCTCAGGTCGAGCGCCACCTGCACGAGCGTCTCGTCCATCGGCAGCAGACTGTGGGCGTAGCGTTCGATGCCCACACGCTCGCCCAGCGCCTTGCTCAGCACCTGACCCAGCGTGATGCCGCAGTCCTCAGCGAGGTGATGCACGTCGATGTGCAGGTCGCCTTTGGCTTCGACCTCGAGCCCGACCTGCCCGTGCCTGCGCAGCTGTTCGAGCATGTGGTCCAGGAAGCCGTGGCCGGTGCTGATGCTGCCGGCTGCTCCCGAGTCCAGGTCGAGCTCCATGCGGATGTCCGTCTCGCTGGTGGTGCGCCTGACGGCTGCCTGGCGGTTCTGCTGCGCCGTGCTCGCGGATTCACTCATGCTGCTGCTCCTGCCTTGATCGTGTCGGTCATGATACTTCTCAGGGTATCAAGGAACAGGTCGTTCTCGCCCGGCTGGCCGATGCTCACGCGCAAGCAGCCCGCCAGGCCTGGCAGGTGGTCCTGGCGCCTGACCAGAACCCCGCCCTCGAGCAGGCTTCCATGCACCTTTGCGGCATCCTGCACCCGGAACAGGATGAAGTTCGCGCTGGATTCAAAAGGTTCCACACCCGTAACGTTCTTCAGGGCCGCGAACACGCGCCCGCGTTCCCGAACGGTCCTGTCCACGTTGTCCCGGATCAGCTCCTCATGCTCAAGCACTGTCAGCGCCACCTGCTCCTGCAGGGCAGACACCGAGAACGGCAGGATCGTCTTCTGCAGGTTCACGGCGATGTCCCTGCTGCTGAGCGCGTAACCCAGGCGGGCGCCGGCCAGGCCGGCTGCCTTGGACAGCGTACGGAGTACGACGGTGTTTCCGTCCCTGGCCAGGTCGCTGAAGTCGCTGCCGGAGAAATGCTGGTAAGCCTCGTCGATGACGAACAGCCAGCTGTCACCGGCTGCCTGCCTGAGCCGTTCCAGTTCAGAGCGCGGGTGCAGGTTGCCGGTGGGTGCAGCCGGGTTGGCGATGAACAGTACGCCGCTGCCTTCTGACAGCTCTTCTTCGAGCTCCCTGAGGGGCAGGCTGAAATCGGCGTTAAGGGGCACCTGGCGCAGCTCGTGCGCCAGCAGCTGCCCCTGCAGCGCGTAGACGGAGAAGGTGGGGCTGACGGTGAGGACGGTCCGGCCCACACCTGCTGCGATGACCAGGCTCTGGATCAGCACGTTGGAGCCGCCGGCTACCGTGACGGCAGCTTCGTCCCAGGCATGCAGGCGCGCCAGTTCACTCACCAGGCGGCGCGGCTGCAGATCCGGGTACCGGTTCAGTTCCACTTGCTTGAGGCTGGCGGCGACCTTGTCCAGAAGCGCATCCGGAAGGGGCCATGCGGACTCGTTCTGATCGAGTTTCACCGCGGCGTCATGCGCGGTGAAACTGTAAGGACCAACGTTCCTGACGTTATCCCGGATGCTCATTCAGCCGTCACTGACCGCTGCGGTTGCGCGCTTCGTCGATCAGTTCCTGCAGCGTGCCGGTCAGGTCCGGCTGGAGGGCGACGGCCCGTTCCCACGATCCGACGGCGTCACTGAACCGGTTCAGGCCGTAGAAAGCCAGTCCCAGGTTCATGTGTGCCTGCGCGTTGCCGTCATTTGCGGCGATGGCGCGGCGCAGCAGCGGGAGCGCCAGGTCGTAGCGGCCCAGCGTCAGCTGCGAGTAACCCAGGTTGTTCAGGACGATGTCGCTCTCCGGCAGTTCTTCAAGGGCAGCTTCGTAGGCAGGGACTGCCTCGCGGACGCGGCCGCTTACCTGCAGCACGTAACCCTTGTAGAAGTCAGCCAGGGGTCCGCCACCGCTGTCGGCAGCAGCGGTGAACTCGATGATCGCCTGGTTGATGTCGCCGGCGTTCAGGGCGGACAGTCCGCGTTCGAACGGTGCGGCTGCAGCGGCCGGGATGCTGAACGACTGGCCGCCAGTCACCTGGGCCTGTTCGCCCAGCCGGGTCAGGCCGGTGCTGGCCGGCTGCCAGTTCGGGTCCACGTTGAGTGCGTTGCGGTAGGCCGTCTCGGCAGCCTGCCTGTCACCGGTGCGGGCGAGTGCGTCGCCGTAAAGGGTGAGCGTGTCAGCGTCAGCAGCCGGATCGGCAGCCAGCGGCTGCAGTACCTGCAGCGCAGCCTGAGCCTGACCGTCCTCAAGCAGTGCCTGCGCGAGGTTCAGCTGAACGACCTGCGAGGCGCCGCTGATCGATTCGAACAGCCGCTGCGCTTCTGTCACGCGGCCGGCAGCTGCGATTGTGATCGCCAGCTGGTTGATCACTTCGACGTCTTCGGGGTGGGCTGTGTTCAGGGTGCGCAGCAGCGTCTCGGCTTCAGTGACGCGGCCGGCACGGCGCAGCAGGTGCGCTTCGGTCAGTCCGGGGATCGTGCTCTGCGGGAACGCAGCGGCGCCCTCGCGGGCGAAAGCGATGCCCTCTTCGGTCATGCTCTCGGGCAGGTTGATCGCCAGGGAGTACAGGGTCGGGGTCGCGGCCAGGGAGTCGCCTGCGATCTGACGCAGGTACGTCAGGGCACCGGCGGCATCGCCGGCTGCGATGGTGCGCACCACGAAGTTGCGGTGGATCTGCACGGATTCCGGCAGGTAACCGGCTGCGCGGCGCAGCAGCTGCAGGGCGCGCGCGTTGTCGCCGGTAAGTGCGACCTGCTCGAGCCACGCATCAGCGAGGCGGGGGTAGCTGGTGGTCGCCTTCTCGAAGCCCGCGAGTGCCTGGGCGGGGTTAGAGGTCAGGATGGCGCGGCCGGCGAGAGCCATGGCGTGCCAGGAGTTGAGCGCGAGTGCAGCGTCGTACTGGGCGACTGCTTCTTCCGTCCGGCCCAGCTGCGTGAGGATGATGGCGTGGTTCACCATGGTCTCGATGTCAGTCGGGTTCAGTTGCAGGGCGCGGTCGGATGCTTCGAGTGCTCCCTGGGCGTTGCCGCTCAGCATGAGCGCGCGTGCGTACTCTGAGTGCACCCAGCTTGAGTTCCCGTCCAGTTCCAGCAGGCCAGCGAGTTCGCTGACGTTGGCGCCCAGCCGGCCTGCGGCCATGCCGATGGGTCCCATCGAGAAGACGGTTGGAGCCTGCGAGGCCACGGCGTCGAGGCGTGCCTGCACCTCACCGTCGACACTGATGCCCAGGTGCGAGATCACGTTCTCGGTGGTGGTGCGCACCAGGTCGAC
>CALDPK010000086.1 GCA_937911855.1 uncultured Trueperaceae bacterium
CGCCCAGTTGACAGCGCGGACGGCGCCCACGCCCCCGGGGGCCGGTGCCGTTATGTGGTGCGCGTCAGCGCTCGTTGAAGCGCCGATGATCTCAGCGTAGATGTTCGCCCCGCGAGCCTTCGCATGCTCAAGCTCCTCGAGGACGAGGACGCCCGCGCCTTCGCCGGCCACGAAGCCGTCGCGGCTCTTGGTGAAGGGCCTGCTGGCGGTCTCAGGGCTGTCGTTGCGGGTGGAGAGTGCCTTCATGACGGCGAAACCGCCGATGCCCATGGGCGTGATGCAAGCTTCACTGCCCCCGGTGAACATGATGTCGGCGTCGCCGCGCTGGATGGTCCAGAACGCGTCGGCGATGGCGGTCGAGCCGCTGGCGCAGGCCGTCACGATCGAGGTGGACGGGCCCGTCAGGCCGTAGCGCATGGCTACCTGGCCGCTGCCCATGTTGGCGATGATCATGGGGATGAAGAACGGCGACAGGCGCATGGCACCCCGCTCGAAGCGGGTTTCCGACTGTTCTTCCCACGTCTGCAGGCCGCCGATTCCGGAGCCCAGGGCGGTCCCGGTGCGTTCACCGGCCACGTCATCGGGGGTCAGGCCGGCGTCACGCAGCGCTAGTTCAGCGCCGATGATCGCCAAGTGCACGAAACGGTCGATCCGCTTGGCTTCCTTGCGGTCCAGGTACTCACTGACATCAACATCCACCTCGCCCGCGATGCGGGAGGTGAGTGCCGAGGCATCAAAATGAGTGATGGGTCCGATGCCGTTGCGGACTTCGTGCTGGGCGCGAAGGAACTCCTCTGCGCCCACACCGATGGGGGTGACGGGACCAAGCCCGGTGACGACGACTCTCTTCATAAAGGCAATAGTATCCGTAACCTCAGGTCCCGATGGTGCCGGGACGTACGTCCATAACGTTCAGGACGGGTTTACTGGTTGGCAGTGATGAAATCTACAGCGTCGCCGACGGTGCGGATGCCTTCAGCCTGCTCGTCGCTGATTTCGATGCCGAATTCATCTTCGAGACCCATGATGAGTTCGACGACGTCGAGGGAATCGGCGCTCAGGTCCTCGATGAACGAGGCCTCCAGGGTAATGTCCTCACGGTCTGAGTCCAGCTTGTCTGCTACGACGTCCTTGATCTTCTCGATAATCTGTTGCTCGTCCACGATTTCCTCCATCAATAATTTGGGCCTGGGTGGCAGGCTTTCTGGGCTTAAACCCAGGCTGCTCGCTGACAGGGTCAACCGGCTTCAGCGCCGAGCCTCCGCGAATTGTACTACAGGGGGCGGAGCAGGGCGCGTCGGCCATCAGTGCATTGCCATGCCGCCGTCAACGGATATGGTCTGGCCGGTAATGTAGGCCGCCTGGTCGCCCGCAAGGAACGCCACGGCAGCTGCAACCTCTTCGGCAGTTCCGAAGCGGCGTGAGGGGATGCGGGCCAGGTAATCGGCGCGCAGGTCTTCGTTCAGTTCAGCGGTCATGTCGGATTCTATGAAGCCCGGTGCGACGGCGTTGACTGTGATGCCGCGTCCCGAGTACTCGAGCGCCAGCGCGCGGGTCAGGCCGATGAGGCCCGCCTTGGCGGCCACGTAGTTCGCCTGGCCGACATTGCCGAGCAGGCCGACTACCGAGCTGATGTTGATGATCCGGCCGTTCTCGGCGCGCACCATGCCGCGCAGGGCGGCCTTGCTCAGGTGGAAGGCGGAGCTGAGGTTCGTGTTCAGCACGTCGTCCCAGTCGGCCTGTTTCATGCGCAGCGCCAGGGTGTCGCGGGTGATGCCGGCGTTGTTGACCAGCACGTCCAGCGAGCCGAACGCTTTGGTAATTTCCTTTACGAGCCCGGCGCAGGCTTCAGCGTCAGCGACGTCGGCCTGGAACACTTCTGCCTGGCCGCCAGCCTCGGTTATGCGGTCTGCGACTTCTTTCGCCGGAGCCTCGGAGTTCACGTAATGAACGGCTACCTTGAAGCCGTCAGCGCCTAAGCGCAGGGCCATGGCGCGGCCCAGGCCGCGGCTTGAGCCGGTAACAAGTGCTGTCTTCATTCAGTTCACCTCGTTGAGCGCAGCCTGCAGGCTGGCCATGTCGGTCACGGCGTGCGCCGAAGCGCCTTCCACGGTGCGGCCGACCAGGCCGGTCAGCACCTTGCCGCTGCCGAACTCCACGAAACTGCTGATGCCCTGTTGGGCCAGGAGCTCCATGGACTCGGTCCACCGTACCGTGCTGGTCACCTGCTCGGTCAGCCGGGCGGCGATCGCTGCGCGTTCGTGTGCCCTCGCGGTCACGTTGCTGAGCACGGGGAAGCTGCCTTCTGAGAAGTCCGTCTGCTCAAGCAACGGCGCGAGCCGGTCGGCTGCCGGCTGCATCAGCGAGCAGTGGAACGGCGCGGACACCTTCAGTGGGATGACCCGGCCGCCCTTTTCCTTCAGCGCAGCGGCAGCCTGCTCAACCGCGGTTTCCTCGCCGGATATGACGGTCTGGCCCGGGGAGTTCAGGTTGGCGATCTCGACGGTGCCGTTCAATCCCTGCAGGACTGCACGGATCGCTTCCGGCTCGAGCTTCATCACTGCGGCCATGGCGCCCCCGCCCTCGTGGACAGCTTCCTGCATGAGTTCGCCGCGGCGCCGGACCAGCTTAAGTGCGTCGGCGAAGTTGAGCGCGCCACTGGCGCAGAG
>CALDPK010000087.1 GCA_937911855.1 uncultured Trueperaceae bacterium
CGCACTACGCCCGCCTCCGCGCCCACAGGCGCGTGCTGATCAGCGACATCGACGGGACGCTTACCGGCGACGACAGAGCCCTGGCCCGGCTGCGCCGGCTGCTGGAGGCGGAAAGTGAGCGGATCGGTTTCGGGGTAGCCAGCGGGCGCTCGCCGGAACTGGTGCGCGAGGCGGTAACGGGTTTCGGACTGCCTGAACCTGAACTGGTGATCGCCGCGGTAGGCAGCGAGGTTTACCACCGGGACATCGAAGCCGGCAGCTGGCCGGGTGAACTGGTGGACACCTGGCTGCCGGACCGCGTCCGCGAGGTGCTTGCGGGAGTCCCGGGAGTCGAACCGCAGGCGGCAGCAGGCCAGGGACCTCACAAACTCGGCTTCCTGGCGGAACCCGAGGGGGCCGCGGCAGCTGCTGCAGCGCTGCAGGACGCGGGCCTGGCGGCGGAACTGGTTCCTTCTGCAGGCGAGTTCCTGGACGTCATGCCAAAAGGCGTCTCCAAGGGAAGTGCGGTGCGCTTCGCGGCGGAACAGCTTCAGGTCCCGCTGTCCCGGGTGATCGTGGCTGGTGACACCGGCAACGACGTGGACATGCTCACCTGTGGCGCCCTGGCGATCCTGGTTGCCAACCACAGCAGCGAGGTCGCCCACCTGGCTGAGAATCCGCGCGTGTACGTGGCGCGCAGCGCGCATGCGGCCGGTATCCTTGAAGGACTCGTTCATTACGGGGTCACCAGGGAGGTCTGATGAGTCAGGAGTTCACGCATACGTTCAGGGTCAGGTTCGCCGAGACGGACCAGATGGGCATCGTGCATCACAGCGTCCATGCCGTCTGGCTCGAGGCGGCACGGGTTGAGTGGCTGCGCGCGCTCGGGCTGTCCTACCGCGACCTCGAGGACGCGGGCGTGTCACTTGCCGTGAGTGAACTGCAGGTCCGTTACCAGCACGCAGCCCGCTTCGATGACCTGCTTGGCATCACGGCCCGGCTGACCGAAAGCCGGAGCAGGCGCCTGAAATTCTCGTACACGATCAGCCGCGCGCAGGACGGGCAGACCATCGGCACTGCGCAGACGGTGCACGTCCCGGTGGACCGCACTGGCCGGGCCATCCGGCTGCCCGGCGAGTGGCTGGCGGCACTGGAAGGTTTACGCGCCGGGTCGGATTGACAACCTGCAGGCCGCGCTTTCGGGTGTAAGTTTGGTAAGTGACTGGCCGCTGGCCGCATGAGGGAACAGGAGACCATGATGACAATGAGTGAGAGCGACAACCGGACTTTTGGTGGCAAGATGCGTGGACAGGCACTGACGTACGACGATGTGCTCCTTGTGCCCCGCCGTTCTGCGATCCTGCCCAAGGAAGCCGTGCTTACGACCTCGCTCACGGACCGGATCATCCTGAACCTTCCCCTCATGAGTGCCGCCATGGATACCGTGACCGAGACCCGCATGGCGGTTGCCATGGCCCGGAGCGGCGGCGTGGGCGTGATCCACAAGCGCATGGGCGTGGCGGAACAGGCCACCATGGTGCGTACCGTCAAGCGGTCCGAGTCGGGCATGATCACCGACCCGATCACGCTGCAGCGCGGGGCGCTCGTTGCCGACGCGGAACGGCTGATGAGCGAGTACCGCATCAGCGGCGTGCCGATCGTCGAATCCGATGGCAAGCTGGCCGGCATCCTGACCAACCGTGACTTGCGCTTCGTCGACGACCACAGCCAGGCGGTTGAGAAGCTGATGACCAGCGAGAATCTGGTGACCGTGCCGGCCGGCACTACCCTTGAGCAGGCCCGCGAGATCCTGAGCCGCAACCGCATCGAGAAGCTGCCGGTCGTGGACGAGAATTTCAGGCTCATCGGCCTGATCACCATCAAGGACATCATGAAGAAGATCGCCCATCCGGACGCAGCCAAGGACTCCCAGGGGCGCCTGCTGGTGACTGCTGCCGTCGGGGTGTCTTCCGACCTGGAGGAACGCGCCACAGCACTCGTCGAGGCCGGAGCGGACGCGCTGGTGCTGGACAGTGCCCATGGCCATTCGCAGGGCATCATCGACGCCCTCGTGTGGCTCAAGGAAACTTTCAGCGGCATCCAGGTCATCGCCGGCAACATCGCCACGGCCGAGGCAGCGCGCGACCTGGCCGACTCGGGCGCTGACGCGGTGAAGGTCGGCATCGGTCCGGGCTCCATCTGCACCACCCGCGTCGTCACGGGGGTCGGCATGCCCCAGCTGTCAGCCATCATGGAAGTGGCGGAGGCACTCAGGGGTTCCGGCGTGCGCATCATAGCTGACGGTGGTGTGAAACAGACCGGCGACTTCCCCAAGGCGCTGGCTGCCGGTGCGGACGTGGTGATGGTCGGCTCGATGCTGGCCGGCACGACCGAGGCACCGGGCGAGGACATCCTGCGCGAAGGCCGGCGTTACAAGGCTTACCGGGGCATGGGCAGCCTGGGAGCGATGGGCGGCGGCAGTGCCGACCGGTACTTCCAGGAAGGCGCCGCGAAGCTGGTCCCGGAAGGTATCGAAGGCATGGTTTCCTATAAGGGTCCCGCCTCTGACGTGCTGTTCCAGCTGCAGGGCGGACTGCGCAGCGCGATGGGTTACTGCGGAACGCCGGACATCGCGTCACTGCAGCGTGACGCGCAGTTCGTGACCATCACCCAGGCAAGCCTGATCGAAGGGCACCCGCACGACGTGACCATCACGAAGGAAGCGCCGAACTACCAGCTCAAGTAACGGGTATCAACGTCATATTTCGGGCCAGACGCTGCCTGATTCCGGGATGTCCCGGAATATCCGCAGCACTGGCCCGATTCCGAATTTCAGGAAGAAGCTCACCGGTGACAGCAGCCGTTCCTGCTTGCCGCCTGCCGGCAGAAGCTGGCTGCGCAGCCGGCCGTGCTGCCTGGTCAGGGTGGTCTCGCGTTTCTTCAGGGCAGCTGCGGTGCGCGTCTCCAGCTGGGTGAGGCTCAGCCTGAGCCGTTCGCTGTGCTTCTCTGCTGCTCCGGCCAGGCTTGGATCTATCTTCAGCAGCGCTTCGGTCAGTTCCGTCTGGGAGCTTGCCAGGTCTTTGAGTGCAGTGTCGAAATGCCTGGCTGCTCCACTCTGCTGCAGCAGCGCGCGGCGTTCATGCCCTTCGGGGTCAGCCAGGTACTCCTCAGCGCTCAGGCCGAAACCGCTAAGGATGCGGCGCACGGGCGGTTCGATGAGGGTCACCTCGGCGCGGGGCCAGACCGTCGGCTGGCTCACCCCGTGCAGCCGGTACACGTCCCGAAGCTGCGCGATGTAGGCAAGTTCACCCGGTCCCACCACGAACGCGGCCGTCGGCAGGACGGAATCCTGGGCGATGGGCCGCAGGCCCGCTGCCGGAGTTATGCGCTGCGGTTCGGACTCGAGCAGGGCCAGCAGGTCCTGCCTGCTCCAGGAGCTGCCCCCGCTGTGGAACAGGCCGTCAGCCCAGCGCAGGAGCTGCCTGCGCGGCAGCCCGTCCTCGCGCATGGTGATGAACAGGTTGGTCGCGCCGGCGCCGCGTCCCAGCTGCGGTTTGAAGCCCAGCCGGTGCAGCCTGTCGCCAGCCCGGTTTATCGCGTCGGTGCTCGCTTCAGGATTCTCGATCTCACGCGCGATGACGTCTGTGAACAGCGGCGCAATACCGGGTCTGACCGGGTCGAGCAGCAGCGGGGCGTCAGCGCCAAGTACGGCGTAGTAGAAGGCCGCGAAAAAGTCAGCCCAGGTGTCCGCGACACCCGCAGCCCGGGCAAGTTTCTCCTGCACGTCTTCAAGGTGCTCGGGCTGGCTCCGCACCTGCGCCAGCGCCGCGCCTATCCGCTTCAGCCAGCCTGCCTGCATGGGGATGTGCCCCGTCGGCACGTTGGCCGGCAAACCGACGTCCAGCCTGTGCAGCGTCTCGTTCAGGTCCAGCAGGTACGTGTGGTTCACTTCTTCAACATCATGGTCCTGCGAAGCAAGCCAGAACACCGGCACGGCCGGCGCAGTTTCAGAGTCAATGCGCGCGGCGATCCTGCTGGCGGTCGCTGATTTGGACAGCGTGAAGTTCGGTCCCAGCAGCAGCCCGGCCTGCTGACCGGTGACGACTGCCACTGATTCCGGGTGCGCCAGTGCGTCGGCGCGTCTGAGGACTTGTTCGTGGGCTCCGAGCCTTGCGGCTTCGCTCTTCAGGGCAGCTGCCAGTGCGCTGCGGGGGCGGGAAATGGAATCGGCCGGCCTGACGGTGTGCGGCGGCCGGGGACAGTCGAAAAACTCGTCCAGTTCCCCGTTTTCATAAGCACTGGTTAATGAAACGGTCAAAGCGGGCACAGCAGAGCTTACCAGCGGCACTGAGCGAGCTCGGTTGTGCATGAGCCGTTGTCCGGCAGACCCGGGCAGCGGAATTATCGGAGGGAAACAGAGCCCTGACCTTTGGTGTAGAATCACGGTACTTGAGGTTCGCCGGGAACCGCCTGCACAAGTGGTCGGGCGACCCCGGCTGACCGAGTATGGACTTGATTTGATACGGATGTTTAATGCAAATACACGTTGAGTTGTTGCCAGTAACGGCTGCGGCTGATGTAGTCATCGTCGTGGACGCTCTGCGCAGCTGCACATCTGCACCGCTTGCCTTCGACCGTGGACTGCTCTCCCTCGATTTCACCACCTCGCACCGGCTGGCCCGCCGGGCTGCAGCCGACATGGAGCTGCTCCTGCTGGGCGAAAGCGGCGGCATGGTGCCGGAGGGATTCAACCACAGCAACTCGCCGGTGCTGCTCAGTGCCCTTGACCTGACCGGAAAGCGGGCGGTGCTCGTTTCCGAGAACGCTCCGCAGGCAGTCGAGTTCAACCGCGGCGCCAGGCACGTGCTGCTGGGCTCGCTTTACAACGCGACCGCCGTAGCGCACCGGGCAGCGCAGCTGGCCACGGAATCGGTCACGATCGTCGGCGCGGGCTTCAGGAACCAGGAAGACCTGGATGACTCGATCGCCGCGGCCGTCATAACCGGCGAACTCAGGCGCGCCCTGCCGGTGGCTGGCACCTCCGGCGCCATCGCCCTGTGCGAGAGCCTCCTGCGCGCCTTCCCCGATCCGGTCGAGGCTCTGTGGCATTCCACCGCAGGCCGTTACCTGCGGCAGCTGGAGCACGCGCAGGACATCGGCCTGGCGGGAAGTGTCTCGCAGTCCGAATCCGTGCCCGAGCGCAGTGGACTGATCGAAGTTCCCGGCGGTGGCATGCTCCACCGCTTCACAGCTGGAAAATGAACCCGGCAGTCGTTGACGTCCTGGGCCATTCGGTCGCCGTGATCTCGCTCGAGGACGCGATCAGCTGGACCATCGAGCGCTCCCGCTCGACGCTGCCTGCTGCACTGGTGGTGACCCTGAACCCCGAGATCGTGGTGCAGGCGCGGGCTGACCAGGCGTTCGCTGCGGCTCTGGCCAGCGCGGAATTGACTGTGGCGGACGGGGTGGGTGTGCTGTGGGCTGCCCGCCGGGCCGGCCATGCCCTGCCCGGCCGCGTGCCGGGTGTGGAGCTGGCGACAGGTGTACTCCAGCAGGCCGGACCTGACCTGCGGGTGTTCTTCCTGGGAGCGAAACCCGGGGTCGCCGAACGGGCGGCCGCCAACGCTGCCAGTAACTGGGGCACGAACGTCGTGGGTCACGCGCACGGCTACTTCGACCGGCAGGCCGAGGCGGCCCAGGTAGCGAAGAAAGTCGCCGATTCCGGTGCGCAGCTGCTGCTGGGCGGACTCGGCGAAGGTCAGGAGCGGTTCCTGCTCGAGCACATGCAGGCGATGGGTGTGCGGGTTGCCATCGGAGTAGGCGGCACCCTTGACGTCATCGCCGGTGAAGTTGAACGCACCCCTGCCTGGACCCGCAGCCTGGGAATCGAATGGCTGTGGCGCGTTGGCACTGACCGGCGGCGCTGGCACCGCTTCCCGCGGCTGATCAGCTTCGCGCGGCTCGTGCTTGCAGGCAGGCGCTAGAAAGTCTTGAGCGGG
>CALDPK010000088.1 GCA_937911855.1 uncultured Trueperaceae bacterium
ACGCCGCTGCTTGAACGCGAAGAGCTCGGCGCCATGGGCTACGCGCTCGTGCTCTACGCGAACGCCGGCCTGCAGGCAGCCATCCGCGCCCTGCAGCAGGTGTACGCCCATCTGAAGGAGCATGGTGACATTGAGGCAATCAGGGACCAGCTGGCCGACTTCGGTGAGCGCCAGCAGGTGATCCGCAAAGACCGGTTTGACGAACTGGAACGCAAGTACACGACGACTGGAGAGAGTAATTGAAACTGCATACCGTAAGGACCTACAAGTCGGCCGAAAGGCTTGAACGCACCGACGAACTCGCCTGGAAAATGGCCGAGGTTGCCGCCAGGCATGTGGAGGAGTCGGACGCAGTCATCGACATGATCGGCAACCGCATCGTCGACAACGCCGCGGTGGCAGTCGCATCGCTGGCCCGGCAGCCGGTCGTCAGCGCCCGCGGTCAGGCTGAAGCGCACCCGTACACACCCGGTGCCACCGTCTTCGGCCTGCCCAACAACCGGCGCTTCTCACCCGAATGGGCCGCCTGGGCCAACGGCGTCGCCGTCCGGGAACTCGACTACCACGACACGTTCCTGGCCGCTGATTACTCGCACCCAGCCGACAACATCCCGGCGGTACTCGCCGTTGCCCAGCACCGGGGCCTCGACGGCCGTGACCTGCTGCGCGGCATCAACTCCGCCTACGAACTGCACGTTGCCCTCGTCAAGGGAATCTGCCTGCACGAGCACAAGATCGACCACATCGCGCACCTCGGGCCAGCGGCCGCAGCCGGTATAGCAGCCATGCTCGACCAGCCGACCGAGATCATCTACCAGGCCATCCAGCAGGCGCTGCACGTGACGACCACCACCCGCCAGAGCCGCAAAGGCGAGATCTCCAGCTGGAAAGCGTACGCCCCGGCGTTCGCCGGCAAGATGGCCATCGAAGCTGTCGACCGCGTCATGCGCGGCGAAGGTGCCCCGTCCCCGATCTACGAGGGCGAGGACGGCGTGATCGCCCGGCTGCTCAACGGTCCGCTGGCCGAGTACACGGTGCCTCTGCCCGAAGCCGGTGAGGAACGCCGCGCCATCATGGAAACCTACACCAAGGAGCACTCCGCCGAATACCAGAGCCAGGCGCTCATCGACCTGGCCCGGCGCATGCGCGCCTCCCTGCCCGAAGGCAAGGAGATCAGCGACGTTCATATCCAGACAAGCCACCACACCCACTTCGTCATCGGTACCGGTGCCAACGACCCGCAGAAGATGGACCCCACCGCGTCACGCGAGACGCTCGACCATTCGATCATGTACATCTTCGCGGTCGCCCTGCAGGACGGTGAATGGCACCACGTGCGCTCCTACGCACCGGAACGCGCCGGCAGGCCCGACACCGTCGCCCTGTGGCACAAGGTCCGCACCAGCGAAGACCCCGAATGGACCAACCGCTACCATTCGACCGACCCCAACGTGAAGGCGTTCGGCGGGCGGGTGACCATCACCTTCGATGACGGCAGCACGCTCGAGGACGAGATCGCCGTTGCAGACGCCCACCCGCTGGGTGCCCGGCCGTTCAAGCGCGAGCAGTACTTCGACAAGTTCCGCATGCTGAGCGAAGGCATCGTCGCGCAGGATGAGCAGGACCGTTTCCTGGAACTGGTCGGTCGCCTGCCGGAACTGTCCGCAGAAGAAGTGCGCGCGCTGGACGTGGTTGTCGACGCCTCCAGGCTGGGTGATCCCGGCCCCAAGGGGCTGTTCTGATGTCCGGGGAACCGGTTTACAAAGGACTTGCGGGCGTGGTCGTCGACCACACGGCAGTGTCCAAGGTCATGCCCGAGACCAACTCCCTGACCTACCGCGGCTACCCCGTCCAGGACCTGGCCGCGAAGAAGAGCTTCGAGGAGGTCGCTTTCCTTCTGCTGAACGGCGAACTGCCGGACGCAGTGCAGCTTGAGGCGTTCAGCAGGGAGGAGCGTGCCGCGCGGCCGCTGCCCACCCAGGTGAGCAGGCTGCTTGAGCTGCTGCCAGTGCATGCCCATCCGATGGACACCGTCCGGACGGCGATGAGCCTGCTGGGCGCAACTGACCTGGTCGTCAGGCCCGACGCCAGCCAGCTGGAGCAGGCCGTGTTCCTGCTGGGCAAGATGCCGACCGTCGTGGCCGCCGATTTCCGGCGCCGCAACGGTCAGGCGGCAATCGAACCTGACCTGTCGCTGAGCTTCGCTGACAACTTCTTCCACATGTGCTTCGGCCAGGTACCGGCGCCGGAGATCGTGCGGGCGTTCGAAGTTTCACTCGTCCTGTACGCCGAGCACAGCTTCAACGCCTCCACCTTCACAGCGCGCGTGGTCACCTCGACCATGGCTGACCTGTACAGCGCCTGCACAGCCGCAGTCGGCGCGCTGAAAGGCCCACTGCACGGCGGTGCCAACGAGGCAGTCATGCACATGATGCTCGAGATCGGCGATCCTGCCGTGGCCGCTGACTGGCTGCGCGAGCGGCTCGCCAGGCGCGAGAAGGTCATGGGTTTCGGTCACCGGGTGTACAAGCAGGGCGACAGCCGCGTGCCGACCATGAAAGCAGCGCTGAAGCAGGTTGCAGAAGCCACCGGCGGCCAGAAATGGCTCACCATGTACGGCGAACTCGAGAACGTCATGGTCAGCGAGAAGGGAATCCACCCCAACCTGGACTTCCCGGCCGGCCCGGCGTACTACCTGATGGGCTTCGACATCCCGATGTTCACGCCGATGTTCGTCATGAGCCGCATCACCGGCTGGTCCGCACACGTCATGGAGCAGGCGGCCAGCAACGCGCTGATCCGTCCGCTGTCCAGCTACACGGGAGTTGCGCAGCGACCGGTGCCTGACTGAGGGCAGAAAGCACACCAGAGCAAAACGAAAAGGTCCTCGACCGAAGATAGCCGGCCGGGGACCTTTGGTATGGGATCGAAATCAGATCCGCCGCAGGGTACCCAGACTCCATACCGCCACGGCGATCGCAACGACCGGCAGCAGCGAGACGACCAGCAGGCCGATGGTCGGGTCGAGCTGACCGTAGCGGAGCAGGACGCGCCGGATCATGTCCAGGTAGTAGCTGACCGGGTTGGCATACACGAGCCACTGGATCCAGACGGGCAGCTGCACAACCCAGCCGCCGCCGAGCGTGTTCACGCCCAGCTGCCGGAGCTCGCGGCGCAGGTTCGCCGGGATGTCCAGGAAGCCCACGCCGCCTATGACGCCGCGCAGCGGGAATATGGAACCGCTCAGGAAGTACAGCGGCATGATCAGGCCGTTAGAGACGGCGCCGAACGATTCGAAGCTCTTTAAGCGCGTGGCGATGAAGATGCCCGTGGCGGTCATCACCAGGCCCAGTGCGAACATGAGCAGCCACACCAGCAGCAATTTTGTGATGGTGAACTGAACGCCCAGGTAAGGCGCTATCAGCAGCGGGATGCTGCCAAGCAGCGTCGCGATGGTGGCGCCGCCCAGCAGTTTCCCGAGGGTGAACGGCAGCAGGGGAGCGGGGGAGACGAGTATCTCGCGCAGCAGGCCGGTATGCCTGTCCCAGACGAGCGCCATGGCCACGTGCAATGCCGCGAACATGACGTTCAGCACAACCACGCCGGGCAGGACGTACTCAGCGTAGGAGTAGCCGTCGATCTCGCGCAGGGCGGCGCCCAGGCCGAAGCCCAGGACGATCAGCCACAGGATGGTGCGCGAAATGGCGCTGAAAACCTGCGAGCGGTCGCGGACCAGGCGGAGCATTTCCCGCTGCCAGATGACGCCGATGATGCGCAGGTTATACGCCAAGCCGCCGAGCTTGGGCTGCATGCTCACCGGTATCCGCGCGGCGTCTGGTCGAGGCTCGCGCGGTCGAGCGGTGTGTTGACGGGGCCGATACCCCGGCCGGTGAGGGTGAAGAACACGTCCTCGAGGTCGCCATCCTGCTCGCCCAGAACTTCGGAGAGCAGGTTGGCGGGCGTGTCCAGGGCGGCCAGCTTGCCGCCGTCGATAATGCCGACGCGGTCGCACACTTCGGCTTCAGGAAGATAATGGGTGGTCATGACAATAGTCAGCCCGCGGTCACGCAGGTCGTGGATGCGGACCCACAGGTCACGGCGTGCCTGGGCGTCGAGGCCCACGGTCGGTTCGTCCATGAACAGGACGCCGGGTTCGTGCATGAGGGTGCGGGCCAGTTCCAGGCGGCGTTTCATGCCGCCGGACATCGAGCCTGCCGGTCGCTTCGCGTAATCGCTCAGACCGGCCCAGTCGAGTGCGGCTTCGCAGGCTTTCTTCAGCTGCTGGCCGGCCATGCCGTAAAGGATTCCGTGGATGCGCAGGTTCTCGAGCGCGGTCAGGCGGCCGTCCAGGGCGGGTGTCTGGAACACCATGCCGAGCGCTCCGCGCGCCTGCCTGGCTTGCCTGACGGTGTCGAAACCCATGATGGCGGCCGAACCTGAGTCCGGCCGCGCCATGGTGGTGAGCATGTGCAGGGTGGTGGTCTTGCCGGCCCCGTTAGGACCGAGCAGTGCGAGCCATTCGCCCTGCGCCACGGTGAAGCTCACCCCGTCCACGGCCTTCTTGCGACCGTAGGAGTAACTGAGCTGGTGAGCTTCAACCGCGTTCATCAGTGAATCAGCCGCCGAGCAGGCCGCGTGCTGCGGTCAGGTTCTCGAGCAGACTGGTGCAAATGTCGGCCGAGCCGTCCTGGTCCATTACTGCAGCGTAATCATCCTGGATGGCTTCCTGCAGGTCCGGGTCGAACAGGTTCAGCATGCGCGGCAGGTTCTCGTCGTAGAAGTAGTACGACTGTGCGAGGACTTCGCCGCCCATGAGGGTGTCGCCCGCGCCGTACAGTTCGCAGGCCTGGATGGCCAGTTCGTCGATGTGGACGACGAGCGGCGCCAAGTCGCGCTGGGCGTACAGGGTCGCGTCAGTGATGCTCTCCAGGTAGCTGGCGATGCGGTGGGCAGGTGCCTCACCGGCTTCAGCGTCCATCAGGTGGAAGTTCTCGGGCGGCAGATGGCTGGCGTACAGCTCGGTTGCCATGTAGTCGAGCGAATCGCGGACTTCGAACGCCTGCGTTTCGGTTGCGAACGGTTCGAGTTTCTCCCACAGTTCATAGCTGCGCTCAAGGGCCACGTAGCCGATGACGAAGTCAGCGAGTTCGTCGTCGAAGATCTCTTCCCAGCCTTCTGCAACGCCACCGTCGTCAAGCATCAGGCGGTAGAGCACGACGCCCAGGTTGACGGGATCTTCGTTGAAGTCTGCGGGCAGCAGCAGGCTTTCGGCCTGCTCTACGAGCACGCGGGCTTCGGTGACCAGGTCGGTATAGTCTTCGCCTTCCTCTACTGCTTCTTCAATCTCGTCGAAAAGCTCGCTCAGGCGGCCGTAGACCTCCGGATCTGCAGCACTCAGGCTGCCCTGGATCGCGACGAGCGATTCGGTCAGGCCTTCGGCTGCTTCCTCGTAAACTTCTTCGTCGTCAACGGTGATGTTGGTGAGTACGTCGAAGCGGATCTCCATGGCGCGCAGCGCGTAGTTGTGGGCGTGCGGCGCGGGATTGTCATAGAACGGGTTGTGGGTGTAGTTCTGGGCCAGGGCGCCACCGATGAGGCCGGTTGCTGCCACGGCGAGGGCGATGTTACGCAGCTGTTTAATCATTGCTGGGTGCGACTCCAACTTCTACGGAATGCGGTCCACGGCCGGCTTCGATGTTGTCAACCACGCACAGGCACTCGGTGTCGATCACGCTGATCGAGTCCGAGAGGCCGTTGGCGGTGAAGACACGCTTGCCGTCGGGGGTGATCGAGATGCCCCAGGGGCGGCGTCCGACGTTTTCGGTGATGGTCTCGATCAGTTCATGGTCGGGGATGGAGATGACGTAAACGGCGTTGGTGCCGCCGCCTGCGACGTAGAGGCGATCGCCGTCGGGCGATACGGCCATCTCGACGGGACGGGAGTCCAGGCCGAGTGAGACGGTGTCGACGACTTCCTGCAGTTCGGTGTCGATGACGCTGACGGTGCCGCCGATTTCAGCGGAGACGTACGCCCAGGCGCCATCGGGCGAGAACTGCACTTCACGGGGGCGGTTGCCGACGAGCAGGTGCTTGACGACTTCCTGGTTCTCGATGTCGAAGATGGTGGTGGTGTGGGTGGCTTCCGCGGATACGTAGACGTACTTGCTGTCCGGGCTGACGGCGACGCCTTCAGCTTCGACGCCGACGCGGAAGGTGGCGATCTCCTCACCGGTGTCGGTGTAGTAGCCGCCGCCCATGGCGATTGCTTCAAGGGCTGCCCAAATCTGGCTGCCGTCGGGGCTTACGTAGAGGCGCTCGGGGTTGCCGCCGGCGCTGATCTCGATGATGACTTCGCCTGTGTCGACGTCGATGCCTACCAGTTTGTCTTCAGGTGTTTCGAGCACGGGGAAGAAGTCACTGACTGCCACCCAGATCGTCTTGCCATCCGGGCTGACGCCCATGCCGCGCGGACGGACTTCACCGGGACGGCCAGTGATGTCGATGTAGTCGATCTCCTCGTAGGTGGCGCCGTCCAGGACGGTAATGCCTGCGCCGTATTCGTTGGAGACGTAGATGCGGTAAGCATCCTCCTCCTGGGCCGAGGCCATGCCGAGCGCACCGATGGTGCCGGCGGCCGCCAGGGCGATGAGCTTGTTTCTGAAACCGTTCTTCATGCAGTACTCCTTAACTTTTGACGCCGCTTTGGGATATGTGCGGTCAGTCACCTGAGGTTGCAGCTGCTCTGGGCAGCAAGGTCGCCCAGCTGATCCAGGCGTTCAATAGGATCAGTCCCGGGCATGTAGATGGCCGGCAGTTCGCCTACCAGCAGTTCGATGAACATGGGGTTCTCGGACGTCGGGTCGATCTCGACAAGGTGCAGGGTCTGGCGCAGCTGCTGATCCCAGGGCCTGAAGGTGGAGCCGATTCCTTTCCACACGTCGTAGACGGTCGTGTCGGCACCCAGGTACTCGCGCAGTTCTTCGCCGCGCAGGCCAGGTGCGAACGTGTTGGCTTCGAAGAAGATCTTCACGGCCTGGTACGCCGCCCAGGCGCCGAACTGCATCGGGTCGTTCCAGCGGGCCAGGTAACGGGCGTTCAGTTCACGGGCGCCGTACAGGTCGAGGGTTGCGCTCCAGGCGGTGGCACGGTTGCCGGCACCTACGGTTGGGGACGCTTCAGCCGCGGCCAGGTAGAAGGCGCGGGTCTGCGCTTCGGGCCAGGGGAAGCCGGTGACGGGTGTCGGTGCTCCGGCGGCTTCGTAGGCTGCCAGGAACTCGAGTTGACTGTCGGTGGGGAGCAGCATCAGGACGACGTCGCTGCCGGCGTAAGCTGCGGCCTGGGCTGCGGCTTCCGCTTCGCCCGGTGCCATGACTGCGGTTGCGCTTATGTCGGCGCCGAAGTGGCGGTTGTCGAGCATCCACTGGGTGCGTTCGAGCTGGGCCTGACTTTCGGCGTCGTCGCCCAGCACCACGAACCAGTCGCGGAAGTTCGCGCGGATGTACCAGCCGCCGATCGCGTCAAGGTACATCGCTGCGCTGGGTGCCACATGGAATGTGAACGGCGCGCAGAGCTCTCCGCGCAGGCTGTCTGACGGGGCTGCGAGGTTCAGGAACGGGATGCCCTGTTCTTCAGCCCAGCCGGACAGGGCGGTGGCAGTTTCGGTATCGAAGCCACCGGCGATGCCGGCGAGCTCCGTTTCACCCTCGGCCAGACGGTCTGCGGCTGCGACGGCGTCCTCCGCGGTGTCTGCGTGCTCGATCTGCACGTCAAGGGTCAGGTTGACGAGCATCGCGTTGAACTCGAACTCCTCGACCGCGAACGTGGCGCCCTGCAGGGCGTCGCGGGCCAGTTCGCCAACTGGACCCTCACCTTCCGGAGGAAGCACCAGACCGATGCGAAGGGTGTCCTGAGCCAGGGTCACCCCGGCTCCCAGGAATAAGATTGCGAGTATTGCCAGTTTCAGTTTTTTGATGCCGTTCATTGACACTCCGATCGTCATGCTTCGGTCAAGGCAGCACGGGTCGCCATGGCTGCGCGGTCGTTCGCGTACCGGTCATGGCTGCTGCCCCCGCGTACAGTTCCGGAGGGACGTTTGTCCCGCCTGTGATTCTCGCACGGCATCTGTCCGTTACCGGCGTTGTCCAGTACACACAGGGAAAACAGTTACGGAAACGAACGCTCGGCATCAGGACATTTGCCCCTTGCGTGCTAGCATAGCAAAGCAACCTGAAAGGGGGTTGACAGTCAATGAAATTTAAGTCCCTACTGGCAGCTGCCGCAGTGACCTTATCGTTCGCCACAGTGGCTTTCGCACAGGAGGAAGCACACACCATCCAGGTCGGTCAGCAGGCCACTGGTACCTTCTCGTGGATCACCCACGCCATCGATTACTACGGCCTCGACGAGAAGTACAACCTGAACATCGTTGAGCAGACCTACGCCAGCAAGCCGGCAACCCAGCTTGCGATCCAGGCTGGTGAAGTCGACGTTGTCGTCGATGACTTCATCGGTGCAGTCAGCATGCGTGAGGCCGGCGTTCCGGTCCGCGCCATCTGGCCGTTCAGCAAGGCCACCGGTGGTGTCGTGGTACCGGCCGATTCGGACATCCAGACGGTCGAGGACCTTCAGGGCCGCACCATCGCCGCAGCCAGCCTCGGTGACAAGAGCATCCTGATCCTTCGCGCCTACCTGGCTTCCGAGCACGGCTTCGACCCGCAGGACGACGGCCTCGTACTCCAAGCAGCCGCCCCGCTCATGCAGGGCCTGCTTGACGAAGGCGAGATCGACGCTGCAATTCCGTTCTGGCATTTCGTTGCCCGCATGGAAGGAAGCGGTGAATACCGCGACATCCAGCTCGTCTCCGAACTTCTTGCCGAGATGG
>CALDPK010000089.1 GCA_937911855.1 uncultured Trueperaceae bacterium
GTTCCTGAGCCTGCCCCGGCGCACTGAAGAAACCGTTCATGCATGACGCGTTGACGCAGCTCCTGCTCAACCGCCTGGATCAGTCCTTCCAGCTCCTCGAACCTGCGTTCGAGCTGCCAGCGGCTGGCCTGCAGGCGCGGGTTCCCGGGAACCTGGCTTTCGGCGCGTTTCTCAGCCGGGGGTCGCACCTGGGTTGCCGCGGCAGCACCCTCTGCTTCCTTGAGCTCCTGGCGTTTGAACTGCCAGTACTCGAGCCCGCCGGGGTACATCTCCAGGTGCCCATCGGCCAGTTCCCAGACGGTGTCGGCGACGCTGCCCACGAAGCGCCGGTCGTGCGAGACCATCAGCAGCGTGCCGGTGTAGTCGTTGAGCGCGTCCTCGAGCGCTTCGATCATCTCGACGTCCAGGTGGTTGGTGGGTTCGTCCAGGATGAGCAGGTTGTAGTTGCCCATTGTGAGTTTCAGGAGGGCCAGCCGGGCTTTCTCGCCGCCTGAGAGGCTGCCGATCTGCTTGTACTGCGCGTCGAACGGGAACATGAAGCGGCCAAGGAGGTTGTGGGCTTCGGCGTCGCCGGTCAGGCGGATGAGTTCTTCGATGAGCGTGCGCTGGGGGTCCACGTCGCGCAGTTCCTGGTCGTAGTAGCCGAGGCGGACGCGGGAGCCGGTGCGGACGAAGCCGCGCGGGTCGTCACTGGCTGCGTCGCCCAGCAGGGTTCGGAACAAGGTGGTCTTGCCGGCTCCGTTGGGTCCGAGCAGCGCTACCCGGTCGCCGCGGCGCAGCGTCACTTCGACGTCCTTGAACAGCTGCCGGCCGTCCAGGTGCCGGCTTAAGTGTCCGGCCTGCAGTACGACCTCGCCGCTCTCTTCCGCTTCGAAGCTGAAGCGGGTGGCTCCCTGCACGCGTTCGGCGCCGGGCAGCATCGTGTCTTCGAACCTTTCGACGCGCCTGAACATGGCGCGGGCGCGCCGGTGCAGCTTGGCGTTCTGGCCGGCCCACTGTTTCATCTGCGTCGCGGCGGCCTCGAGGCGTTCGTGTTCCTTCGCCTGGTTGAGCCTGGTCAGCTCCTCGATGCGTTCCTGCTCCAGCCGTTCCTGCCGGTACGTCGTCGGGTTGCCGTTCGAGGTGCGCAGCCGGGCGTTGCGGATCTCGGCGGTCTGCTGGCAGCTGGTGTCCAGGAAGTCACGGTCGTGGGAGATGATCAGGGTCGCGCCCGAGTAGCCGGCCAGGTGGCGGCTGAGCCAGTCGCGCATCTCCATGTCCAGGTGGTTGGTGGGTTCGTCAAGCAGCAGCAGGTCCGGCTGGGCCATGAGCAGGCGGGCGAGTCCCAGGCGGGTTTTCTCGCCACCGGACAGGTTCCGCACGGCGTCCTGTTCACGTCCCTTGAAGCCCAGGGCGTTGAGGACTGCGTCACGCCGGGAGCGCCTGGCGTAACCGCCGCGGCGTTCGAACACCTCGTGCAGAGCTTCCCATTTCGCGAACACATGGGGGTCATCCAGGCCGGCTGCCTCAAGCCTGGTGAGTTCCTTCTCCATGGCGTCCAGGTGCGTGAAAGCCCGGTCGCTGAGCTCGCTGACCGTTTCGGGGCCCTCCAGTTGCAGTTCCTGGTCCAGCACGCCGACAGCCACGTCGTCGCGGCGCAGGACGGTGCCGCCGTCGGGTTCTTCGGTTCCGGCGAGCAGTCTCAGTATGGTGGACTTGCCGGCGCCGTTGCGCCCGATGAGGGCGTGCCGGGAGCTGGCCCGCAGTTCCAGGTGCGCGCCCTCGAGCACGGTCTGACCGCCATAAAATTTGTCGACGTTGTGGAGCGCGGCAAGGACCGTGCTCGCACTGTGGTTATCGGCAGCCATCACTACATCCTGACAGAAATCGACTCATTCCTGAGTTACGGAATGAGTCGCCATGACTTTAGGGGTTGTGCGCTTACGCGTTGTTCAGACGTAGCGCAGGTTGAGTTCGGCGTCGTCCATCGCGAACGCGTGCAGGCCGCTGGGCTTGGCGAGCAGGGTGATCTCCTGGCCGGGCTGTACGTCTGCGTGTGCGTCGACGCGGGCGACGATGCTCTGGTCACCGCCGACGCTGGCGATCACGTGCGTTTCAGCACCCAGCGGTTCGACCACTTCGACGACGGCCTGGATGGCGTTGTCGCGTTCTTCGATGTTGGTGTAGCCCTTGAGGCCAAGGTTCTCGGGGCGGACGCCCAGGTAAACCTTCTTGCCGTTGCTGGCCACGAGCTTGCGCGCGAGTTCCTCGTCGGGAAGCACGTCGAACTGGGGTGAGCTGATGCGGCCGTTCTGAACGTCACCGATCATGAAGTTCATGGCGGGTGAGCCCATGAAGCCGGCGACGAAGCGGTTGACCGGCTTGTCGTACAGGTTGATGGGTGAATCGACCTGCTGGATGAGGCCGTCTTTCATGACGACGATGCGGGTGCCCATCGTCATGGCTTCGACCTGATCGTGGGTGACGTAAACGGTGGTGACACCCAGGCGCTTGTGCAGCTTGGAGATGGAGGCGCGCATCTCGACGCGCAGTTTGGCGTCGAGGTTGGAGAGCGGCTCGTCCATGAGGAACACTTTTGGTTCGCGTACGATGGCGCGGCCCAGGGCGACGCGCTGACGCTGACCGCCGGACAGTTCACGCGGCCGGCGGTCGAGCAGGTGCTCGATCTGCAGGATGCCTGCAGCTTCGCGGACGCGGGTGTCTATCTCGGCTTTCGGGCGGCGCCTGAGGCGCAGGCCGAACGACATGTTCTGGTACACGTTCATGTGCGGGTACAGCGCGTAGTTCTGGAAGACCATCGCGATGTCCCTGTCTTTCGGTGGAACGTCGTTCATCAGCTTGCCGCCGATTTTCAGGTTGCCTTCGGAGATCTCCTCCAGCCCGGCGATCATCCGCAGCGTGGTGGTCTTTCCGCAGCCCGAGGGGCCGACGAAGACCATGAACTCTTCGTCCTGAATGTGCAGGCTGAAATCCTCTACTGCGGTTACGTTACCGAATCGCTTGTATACGTTCTCCAAGACTACTTCAGCCACTAGTTTTCCTCCCGGGGCTCACTCCATGCCACTTTGATCAGGCTATGCATGACTCAGGAGAGCATAGCATGCACTTTCTGCCGGCGGGCCGCCAGAAAGTTTACTGCGACTCGCGCCACTTTATGCTGCAGCCCATGCTGGGCCGCTGCTCGGCTGGACGGTCTTCCCCGGCCAGTACAGCGTCAAGGGCCGCCTTCAGGTCCGCACCGGTCACCGGTTCGTCGTTCCTGGGCCGGCTGCCGTCGAAACGGCCCCGGTAGTAAAGCCTGTGATCACTGTCGAACAGGAAGAAGTCCGGGGTGCAGGCCGCGGTGTACTCACGGGCCACGTCCTGACTTTCGTCGTACAGGTACGGGAACTCGAAGCCGACTTCGACTGCCTGTTCGGCGAGCCTGGCGGGGGCGTCTTCCGGGTAGCTCACGGCGTCATTGGCCGAGATCGCCACGACCCCGACGCCCTTGCGGGCGTACTCGTTGGCTGTCTCAGCGAATTTCGCCTGGACGTGTTTCACGTACGGACAGTGCCTTGACATGAACACGACCAGCAGCGGTTTGCCGCTGAAGTCTTCACGGCTTACCGTCTTGCCGTCCGTTACGGTGCTGAGCGAGAAGTCCGGGGCGGGCGTTCCGAGTTCGAGCATCGTGGATTCAACTGCCATGCCCCGATGATACGACGCGTCCCCTGAAAAGTGGGCAGCGGAGGCGCCCGCACAACAGGTGCCTCCACTTGTGTGTTGCCGGAATCTATCAGTCAGTCACGGTGAAGACGATGAAGCCTTCGGTCGTGTGCGTGTCGATGGACAGCACGCGCCACATCGCCACGTAGTGGCCGGCGGGCAGGTCGTCAGCAAGCAGGACGCTCAGTTCCGGGACGGTCGTGCCAGCGCTTTCGGTGCCGGTGTCTACCCGGCCGGGGCCGTCTTCACGCAGCTGCAGCACTTCGTTCACGAGCGCTGCGGCCAGGCCGTTCAGGCGCTGCTGCGCGTTGCCGGCTGTCATGTCGACTTCAGTGTCCAGCCGGTACACCTTGAATATGGAGAACATGGTCTCGAGCGGTTCCGAGAAGCTGAGGGCAACCTGATCCGGGGCAGCGTCCAGGATGTCGCCGTCAGCGGGGACGGATCCGCTCAGGTGGGCGTGAGCCTGAACGATGCTGAGGCTCAGGAACACAATCAGCGGCAGCAGGCGCTTCACGGCAGGCTGATCCCTGCTGCGTCGAGGACGGTCGGGTGGCTGTGCGCCGGGTTGTCGAACAGTTCGTCGAACTCGACTGCGCCGATGAAGCCGCTCACGCGGAACTGGTAATCGCCGGACACGGTGGGAATGAAGTTGCCGGTGTAGCTGCCTTCAGCGTCGCCTGCACGCAGGGTCAGGGTGACTTCGCTGCCATCCGGGCCGATGACCACTGCTGTCAGGCTCTGCTCGAGGTTGGCGACGGGTTCACCGTCTGCGTCACGGATCATGAGGTCGATGGCGTTCAACTGGCCCGAGTAGGCCGGGTTGACGGTCAGGCCGACGATCACGCGGTAGGCGCCGTCGCCGACTTCGGTGGACTGGTGCGCCAGCGCGGCGCCGCTCAGCAGCAGTGCGGCGGTGAGGGCGGCAAGGGTACGTCTGATGTTCATGCATTCTCCAGGTATTGGGCTGGCCGTAAAGTGCGGCCCGAGGATGGTGGTGGGTCTTGGCGTGAGTCAGTATGCAGCAGCGTCACAGGGAGGTGCGCGGGAACCGTTGACACGCCCGGCAGCAGTTACTTCGCGCCATGAGACAGGCGGCAGTTGCGCCCTGAAAGTCAGCGGCAGGGCCGTGACGACGAAGACAAGTACGGTGCCTGTCGCCAGCCAGCCGGTTACCTGCTCAAGAGTGTGTACGTGATCGGGCGTGCCCGGCGGGTGCTCGTGGCCGGGGAACTCGTTCTGCGCGGCGTGCCAGGGCACCATGACCAGCAGGACCACGAACGTCGCCAACAGCTGAGCGATCAGACCTGCCTTGAGGGCAGCGAACAGACGGCTCCGGCGCTTCACGGCACCATTGTAGCGCGTGGCACGCGCAAAAAAGGAATCCCGCCACCTCTTACGGTGGCGGGATCATCTGCATGCTGGTGGAGGCGGCGGGAGTCGAACCCGCGTCCGAAACACCCTCACGCAGGCTTCTACGCGTGTAGTCCCCGATCAGTTGTCGGCGTCAGGCAGGCTCGGTGACGTGCGCAGCCTGGCGCTTATGCGGCTTTAATGTCGTGCTTCAGCCCACCGCACGGGGCCTGGCACCAGCCTGTATTGGGACGTTCGCTCCGGCGAGCCACAGGCGGGGCTTCCGGTGAACGCTGGTCAGCGATTAAGCAGCCAGTGCGTAGTTATTGTTGCCAGTTAATGGCGTTGCAGATTGATGACGCGGCCATCTGCGTCCGCGACGCGCGACCTTGCGATTGGTGAGCCTCGTCGAGACCATTTCGCCCCCACAGTGCACGTGGACCACTACGCAATGAGTCCCTGTGGACTGACGATAATAGCATGAAAGGGCTGCCTGGCAGCATGCTGAGCTTACTTTCACGGGCCCCGTCAAGCCGCCTTGATGCTACGATTCAGGGAGCATGACAAGACCGCCAGCAGTCTCGATGAAAAAGATTGTCAAGCAGTTCCCGCTCGTTCTCGCGAACGACGCGGTGGACTTCGAAGTGCGCTGGGGTGAAGTGCACGCCCTGATCGGTGAGAACGGTGCCGGCAAGAGCACCCTCATGAAGATCCTCTACGGCATGCAGCAACCCGATTCCGGCACCATCGAGATCGACGGCAGACAGGTTCACATAACCTCGGCCCGTGACGCCATCGACCTGGGCATCGGCATGGTGCACCAGCACTTCATGCTGGTCGAGACGCTGTCAGTCGCCGAGAACATCGTGCTGGGCGCAGAACCACGCACCGGCCCCATGATCAACCGGCCCCTGGCCAAGAGGAGCACCGCAGACCTCATCGACCGCTTCGGCTTCGACATCCGGCCCGGCGCCCGGGTCGGTGACCTGCCCCTGGGCCTGCAGCAACAGGTCGAGATCCTGAAGGTCCTGTACCGCGACGCCCACATCCTCGTCCTTGACGAGCCCACCGCGGTACTCACCCCGCAGGAGACTGTCGTCCTGTTCCGCTTCATCCGTGAGTTCGCCGAGCAGGGCAACGCGATCATCTTCATCTCGCACAAACTCGACGAAGTGATGGAGATCTGCGACCGCATGAGCGTCATGCGTGACGGCCGCATGATCGGCACCGTCGACGCTGCCGACACCGATCAGCGCCGCCTGGCCGGCATGATGGTCGGCCGCGAGGTGATACTGCGCGTCGACAAGGGCGTCGCCGACCCTAAGGAAGTGCGCCTGGAAGTCGAGGACCTGGTCGTGGAATCCGGCCACGGAGCCGGCATGGCAGTTGACAGCGTGAGCCTGGCCGTGCGGGCCGGCGAAGTGCTGGGCGTGGCAGGCATCGAAGGCAACGGCCAGTCAGAACTCGTCGAATGCATGACCGGCCTGCTGCCTGCTGTCTCCGGCACCGTGAAACTCGACGGAGCCGACGTAACTGCGGAAAGCACAAGGCGGCGGCGCGAGCGCGGCCTGAGCCACATCCCCGAAGACCGTTACGAACGCGGCCTGGTGCCTTCGTTCACGGCTGCTTCGAACAGCGTGCTCGGCGACCATTACCGGGCACCATTCAGCAGCCGCTGGGGCGTGCTGGACGAGAACCGCATCAACGAGCACGCCGACCGGCTTATCACCGACTACGACGTCAGGCCCAGGTCCAGGGACGTGCTGGCCACCAGTTACTCCGGAGGCAACGCCCAGAAGCTCATCGTGGCCCGCGAACTCGAGCGGTCACCGCGGGTACTGATAGCAGCGCAGCCAACCCGCGGCGTCGACATCGGCGCAATCGAGTTCATCCACCAGCAGGTGATCCGCGCCCGCGACAGCGGCCTGGCCGTACTGCTCGTATCAGCCGACCTGAACGAGATCATGAGCCTGTCCGACCGCATAGCTGTCATGTACAAGGGCCGCGTCATGGGCATCCTGGACGCCGCCGAAGCAACACCCGAGAAGCTGGGCCTGATGATGGCCGGGTCACGCGAGGCCGAAGCGACAGGAGCACCGGCAGCCGCCTTCACAGCTCAGTAGACGGATTCAAGGAAGCGCCGCAGGCGCGCCGCCAGCTGCGGGTACTCGATCAGGAAAGCATCATGCCCGTGCGGTGATTCGATGCGAGCATACTCAGCGTGAGGCAGGCCGTCAGCCAGCTTCAGCTGCTCCGCTTCCGGGTACAGCACGTCGCTGGGTATCCCCAGCACCAGGCTCGGCATGTCCATGGCGGCAAGCACCCGCTCCGTTGCACCGCGCCCCTCCCCCAGGTCGTAATCGTCCATGGCGTAAGTCAGATGGATGTAACTGTTGGCGTCGAAACGCTTGACCAGCTTGACGCCCTGGTAGCTCAGGTACGAGGCGATCTCGAAACTCATCTCCACAGCAGTCTGCGACCGGGCCCGGGGCATGCCAGTCTCCGCCAGCCGTGTGACCGGCGCCTGACTGCGGCGTTCCCGCCCGAACTTCGCTTCGAGCGAATCAACCGACCGGTAGCTGAGCATGGCGATGGCGCGGGCCAGGCCGAGGCCGGTTTCAGGCTGCTCGCCAAGCGGGTAGTGGCCTTCTTTCCACTGTGGGTCCGCCATGATTGCGCGCCTGGCCACCTCGTTAAGGCCGATGGCCCAGGCGGAATGTTGGGTGCCGATGGCGATGGGTACCATCGCGCCGACCATCTCCGGGTACATGGCAGCCCATTCCAGCACCTGCATGCCGCCCATCGAGCCGCCGATGACGGCGGCGAAGCGGTTCACGCCCAGCATGTCAGCCAGCCGCTTCTGGGCGTTCACCATGTCACGGACCGTATAGCGGGGGAAGCTGATGCCGAACGGCCGGCCGGTTTCCGGGTCGATGGAAGCGGGCCCGGTGCTGCCGTAACAGCCGCCCAGCACGTTGCTGCAGATGACGAAGAAGCGGTTGGTATCGATGGGCTTGCCGGGTCCGATGAGCGGATCCCACCAGCCGGGCACCTGCTCACGTTCGTGGGCACCGGCCGCGTGCGCCGAACCCGTCAGCGCGTGGCACAGCAGGATGGCGTTGTCGCCCGTCGCGTTGAGCTGCCCGTAAGTTTCGAACGAGACGGCGACATGCCTGAGCTGCCCGCCCAGCTCCAGGTCGAACGGGTTGCTGAAACCAGCGACGTCAAGCAGCTGCGGCTGGACGATGCCGACGCTGCCGGGATGGCCGCTGCTGCCACGGGCCAGAAGGGCGGCGTGATCTCCCCAGGTTTCATGCACCAGTGTGCGTTTCACTCGAAGTACCTCACGTGGCAACCGTATCAGCCAGCCGGGTGCGCGGCAAGGAAGTGGCTGCTAGACTTTACTGCATACGGAAGGTGGCTTCACACCCATGCACAACCCATTCACAGCTGACGAGGCACCCCCATCATGAACCGCTTCAGACTTGATCCGATAAGGCACCTGGCAGTACCTGTAGCCCTGCTCGCCATGGTGGCCATGGGCCTGCTGGCCGAGACGCTGCCGCTGGGCGGCCGGGCTCCCAGGGAACTGCTGGCGATGTTCGGCAACCTGTTCACTCCGGCTCCCTGGGCGCTGTCCATCTGGTGGCTGATATTCATCGGCATGGGCATGTTCACCCTCTACCAGTTCCTGCCCTCCCAGGCTGACGACCCGGCCGTGGCGCGCGTCGACAGCCTGTTCCTGATCTCAAGCCTCCTGTACATCGCCTGGCTGTTCGCCTGGCATTTCCTGTGGACCGGCGTCAGCGTCGTACTGATGGCCCTGCTCACGGCGGTCGTGCTGATCATCTACCTGCAGGTCACGAGCCGCCGCACCGACCGGACGCCTGCGCACCGGTTCATGGTCGCACTGCCGTTCCGCGTGTACCTGGGCTGGCTTACCTTCTCGCTCCTGGCGAACCTGATGGCCTGGTTCACGTCTGCGGAATCACAGTTCGCGCCGCTCGGTGAACTGGGCTGGACCCTGGTGCTGATCGGCGTGACGGTCGTGATCGGCGCGGCTGTGTTCCTGCTCAGGAAGGACCTGTTCTTCAACCTGCCGCTGATCTGGGGCCTCGTTGCGATCGCAGTTGCTCAGTCAGCGCAGACGACCGTCATGCTGACGGCCCTGCTGGGCGCCGTGCTGCTGCTGGGGCTCATCGTCCTGCAAATCGTGCGCGGCCAGAAGAAGCCGCAGGCTCCGGGCGCAGTCAGGCAGACACCCATGCCTGAACGAGGGCGCTGACTTTCAGGTTGTCCAGGCCCGGTCCGACCGATCCACTCCTGCCCCGCCACCCGCTCGCCTACGGCGCGGCGGCCGCGGCCGTCATCGGGGCGGTCATGCGGGTCATCGTCGTGCCCGTCCTGGTCGGCACGATGTTCGACCGGGTGCTGGCTGACGGCGAGTTCGGCGCCCTGGGCAGCGTGCTGCTCACCGCCGGCCTGATCACCCTGGTCGGGGCAGTGGCGCTGTGGCTGCAGGACTCACTGTTCGGCCGGCTTGCCGGCACGGTAGCTGCGCAGTGGCGTGACCGGCTGTACGATTCGCTGCTGAGCCGCAACGCCCTGGGCCGCGAGCAGAGCAGCGGCGGTCTGGCCAGCCGGATAATCGCCGACCTGAAGGAGGTCGAAGTCTACGTGCAGTACGGCCTGGGCAGCCTCATCGCAGAGTCCGTGACCGTGCTGGGCATCCTTACCGTCCTCTTCGTCATGAACGCCCCGGCGACCCTGATCCTGATCGCGCTGGCGGCGCCCCTGGCGCTGACGCTCAGCTGGCTGGGCAAACGGGTGGAGAGTTCCTCGCAGCGCGTGCTTGAGAAGACCGAGGAAGTCGGGGCGCACCTGCAGGAAGGACTCGGTCAGCTCGAGGTCGCCCGCGCGTTCGGCCTGCGCGGCTTCCTGCGCGGCCGCCTGCAGCCGGACAACCAGGACCTGCGGACCGCCACCGGGGTGAGGGCCATGTGGGCCGGTGCCCAGACCCCGGCGGCGCAGGTGCTGGGCTTCCTTGCACTTGCGGTGCTGATCACGCTGCTGATCGGCTCGGTGCAGAACGGCACGATGTCGCTGGGCGAACTGACCAGTTACATAACGCTCATCGCCCTGCTGGGCACGCCGCTGATGCTGCTGCCGCGGGCGTGGGCCATGTACCAGCAGGCCCGCGCAGGAGCCACACGGCTGCGTTCCCTCCTGCCGGTCAGGCAGGACGCTGAGCGCACAGGCACGCGGATCGACCCTGCCGGCGCTGACATACGGCTTGAACTGACGGGACTGCACTTCAGCTTCGCTGACAGTTCAACAAGCCTGTTCAGCGGCGTGGACCTGGAATTGCGCGGCCCGGCGCTCGTCGCGTTGATGGGCGAGAGCGGCAGCGGCAAGAGCACCCTGATGCGGCTGCTGCTGGGGCTGCTGTCCCCCGCCAGCGGCCGCATCGAACTGGACGGGTGTGAGCTGAGTACGCTGCCGGACGCCGAACTGCGTGAACTCATAGCCTACGTGCCGCAGAACGCAGCCCTGTTCCGCGCCAGCCTCAAGGAGAACATCGACCTGGGCCGCGGCTTCCCGCAGGAACGCATCCTGGACGTCCTGGCGCAGGTGGGCCTGGGCCACCTGCCGGACACCCTGCCGGGCGGCCTCGACTACCATCTGGCAGAACGCGGCGCCGGCCTGTCCGGCGGACAGCTGCAACGCCTCGCCATAGCCCGGGCGCTGCTCGCGGATCCGCGGCTGCTGCTCCTGGACGAACCGACCGCCAGCCTGGATGAAGCCAGCGAGCAGTCGATAATCAGCCTGCTGCGCGCCGAGGCCGACCGGCGGCTGGTGCTGGTCAGCACGCACCGCCCGGCGCTGCTTGAGTTCGCCGACACAGTTGCCGAACTTGATGACACCGGCCAGTTCCGGCAACGCAGCCTGGCCTGAAGTCCGGCGCGTGGTCAGCGGCTAGAATGCCGTCATGGACACGAGCAACAATTCTCCAGTAAGCAACTTCCTGCGCCACAACTTCAGGCATTTCAACTCGGCGGCACTCGTCGACGCCAGCGACGGCTACGTCAGGCACTTGGAAGAAGGCGGCAAGATGATGATCACCCTGGCCGGCGCCATGAGCACCGCCGAGCTGGGCATCAGCCTGGCCGAGATGATCCGTCAGGACAAGGTGCACGTGATCAGCTGCACGGGCGCCAACTTAGAGGAAGACGTGTTCAACCTCATCGCCCACGACTATTACGAACGGATCCCCAACTGGCGCGACCTTACCCCCGAAGACGAACAGGCGCTGCTGGACCGGCACATGAACCGCGTCACGGATACGTGCATCCCCGAGATGGAAGCCATGC
>CALDPK010000090.1 GCA_937911855.1 uncultured Trueperaceae bacterium
CGGAGTCGGCGATGATCACGGCTTTGCCGCCACCCAGGGGCAGGCCCATCGCTGCGTTCTTGTAGGTCATGGCGCGGCTTAAGCGCATGACGTCGTAGAGTGCTGCTTCTTCGTTCTCGTATGGCCAGACGCGGCAGCCGCCCAGGGCGGGACCGAGGGCGGTGCTGTGAATCGCGATGATTGCGCGCAGTCCGGTGGCCGGGTCATGGAAAAAGGTGACCTGCTCGTGGCCGGCCAGCTGCATTTGCTCTAGCGTATTGATGGGTTACTCCTCCAGTTCAGTAGTGCTTCCATTATTACCGCTCTGCGGCTGCCTGCCAAGGCGCGGCGTCGCTTTCGCCGGCATCATCAGGCCGGTGGGAGGCGTTCGCTAAGGCGCATATTGACGTCCGGTGACTGTCAGTGTAAGTATGGCCTCAGTAATTCCGAGCGGGTCGCTATGGATTGGCCGGTAGATCCTGTTTCACCAGAGTATAAAGCCCGTAACGGACCAACCTGCTACGGGTCAGGAGAGGAAAGCCGATGAGCATTCTCAACTTCCGACGGATCGGCCTTGCAGCTGCCACCACCGCCCTCATCACGGGCGCAGCTGCAGCACAGCAGCTGACCGTGCAGCACGCCCAGGGCGAAACGACCCTGGAAGCGAACCCCGAAGTCGTCTTCAGCTTCGACTACGCCGCCATCGACACCCTGGTCAACCTGGGCGTCGAAGTCGACGGCGCACCACCACTGACAGGCACCGCCCCAGTTTGGTTGCCTGAAGGCATGCTGAACATCGGCAGCCTGTTCGAACCCGATTACGAGGAGATCAACGCCTCACAGCCTGACCTGATAATCGTGGGTGGCCGCTCAGCAACTGCTTACCCCGAACTGTCCCGCATGGCCCCCACCATCGACATCACCTTCAGCGATGATTTCCTGACCAGCCTGCACAACAACACCAACCTGCTCGCGGAGATCTTCGGCAAGGAAGCTGAAGCCGAAGCGGCCCTGGCCGAGATCGACGCGAAAGTTGCTGACCTGCGCGAGAAAGTCGCAGCCGGCGGCGACGGCCTCATCATGATGGTCAACGGTGGCAGCATCTCACTGCTAGCACCCGACAACGCCCGCGCTGGCCGCGGCTCACTGCTGTACCAGACCCTGGGCCTCGTCCCGACGCTCGAGGACGTGGAGACCGCGACGCACGGCGAGCCGATCTCCTTCGAGTTCCTCGTGCAGTACGACCCGGACTGGCTGTTCGTAATCGACCGTGACGCTGCCATCGGCACCGAGGAAGGCGCCCAGCCGGCAGCTGCAGTGCTGGACAACGAGCTCATGCACCGCACGTCGGCATGGCAGAACGACCAGATCGTCTACCTCGACCCGTTCAACTGGTACATCATCGCGGGCGCCGGCCTGTCCAGCGCCAATGAAATGCTCGACGAGCTCGCAGCAGCGTACGACCGGTAACAAGGCGCCTTGCTGACGCAGACCCAGACCGGCGGGGGAAACCTCAAGCTTGCGCTTGCCCTGCTGGCACTGGTCATCCTCGCAACCCTGAGCCTGGCGATAGGCGTCTACGACCTGTCGCTGGGCTCCCTTTTCGAACTCGACAACCTGCAGGACAACCTGGTCCTCATGGCCAGCCGCATCCCCAGGACACTCGCCGCGATCCTGGTGGGCATGTCGATGGGCGTAGCCGGCATGATCATGCAGCTGCTGTCACGCAACCGCTTCGTCTCACCATCAACAGCCGGCACCACCGAAGCAGCAGCACTCGGCATCCTGATAATCACGATGCTCGCGCCCAACAGTTCCGTCATCACCAAGATCCTGGTCTCGTCAGGGTTCGCGCTGGCCGGCACCGCCCTGCTGCTCCTGATCCTGCGGCGCATCCCACTGCGCTCACCACTGATCGTGCCGCTGCTCGGCATCATGCTCGGCGGCATCATCGCTGCGTTCACGACGTTCCTCGCTTACCGTTACAACTTCCTGCAGTCGCTCGCCGGCTGGACGACCGGTGATTTCTCGCGGGTGTTGCGCGGCCGCTACGAGCTGCTGTGGATCTCCGGCGCGCTCACGGTCGTCGCCTACTTCGCCGCTGACCGGCTCACGGTCGCCGGCATGGGCGAATCGTTCACCAAGAACCTGGGGGTCAACTACGGCCGCGTGGTCGCCCTGGGCCTGACCATCGTGTCACTCATAACCGCCGTCAACGTGGTGAACGTCGGAGCGATACCGTTCATCGGCCTGGTCATCCCCAACGTCGTCAGCATGCTGGTGGGTGACAACGCCCGCCGCGCCATCCCTTACCTGGCGATCTTCGGCGCAGGCTTCGTGCTCCTGTGCGACATCCTCGGGCGCGTGCTGCGCTTCCCTTATGAGATCCCCATCGGGACGATGGTCGGTTTCATCGGCGGCGCGTTCTTCCTGATGCTGCTCCTTAGGAGGTCCGCGCGTGTCGGGTGACACCCTGGTCGACGGGCGCCGCCAGCAAGGCGGCGTGCCGGTCAGGCGCCGCTGGGGACGCTTCTCCCCCGCACTCAGCCTGACAATCATGGCGGTCCTCGCCCTCATCGCAATCGCCGTGTTCATGACCATCGAAGCGCGCGGTTCCTGGGACTTCATAATCCCGTTCCGCGGCCGCAAAGTACTGGGCATGATCCTCGTCGGCACCGCCATCGCAGCGTCGACGGTGATGTTCCAGACCATCACGAGCAACCGGATCCTCACGCCATCGATCATGGGTTTCGACGCGCTCTACATGCTCATCCAGACGTGCCTGGTGTTCTTCTTCGGCTCCGTGACGCTGGTGCGGATGGACAGCAACTTACTCTTCCTCGTGCAGGTCGCGACTATGATGGTGTTCGCAGGCGGGCTTTTCTACTGGCTGTTCATGGTTGCCAACCGCAGCCTGCACATGCTGGTGCTGGTGGGCATAGTGCTGGGCCTGATGCTCAGGAACTTCACCAACCTGCTGCAACGCGTCATGGATCCGGTCGAGTTCTCCATACTTCAGGACGCAGGTTTCGCGAGCTTCAACGCGATACCAAGGGACCTGCTGCTCATCTCGACCATCCTGCTGGCCGGCGCGCTGTTCATCGCCTGGCGCATGCGCTTCACGCTGGACATCCTTGCCCTGGGCCGCGACATGGCCATCGGCCTCGGCATCAACTACCAGCGCAGCGTGATGATCATACTCGGCCTGATCACCACGCTCGTGGCCATCTCGACCGCGCTCGTGGGACCGATAACGTTCTTCGGCCTGCTGGTCGCCAACCTGGCTTACGCGCTGGTGCGCTCATACCGGCACGGAGTGATAATCGCGGCCGCAGCGCTCCTGGCCATAATCACGCTGCTCGCCGGCCAGCTGGTGCTTGAGCGCGTGTTCAGTTTCGACACCAGCCTGTCAGTGATCATCGAGTTCGTCGGTGGGATCGTGTTCATAGTGCTTCTGCTAAGGGGAGTTGTCAGATGATCGAAGTAAACTCGGTAACCAAACGCTACGGTAACAACACCGTTGTCAACAACGTGAGCGTGCAGATCCCCCGCGGCGGCATCACCGCAATAATCGGTCCCAACGGTGCCGGCAAATCCACGCTGCTGTCGATAATCTCGCGCCTCATGAAGCCTGACGGCGGCGTAGTCAGCATCGACGGGGACGACATCAATCAGATAGTCAGCGACAACCTGGCACGCCGCATGGCCGTCCTGCGCCAGGACAACCACCTGGCCGTGAGGCTCACCGTCGCCGACCTCGTCGCCTTCGGCCGCTTCCCCTACAACAAGGGCCGCCCCACCACCGACGACCGCGTGCACATCGAAGCAGCCCTGGACTTCCTGGAACTGCAGGATCTTCGCCACCGCTTCCTCGACGAACTCTCAGGCGGTCAGCGCCAGCGGGCTTTCGTGGCGATGGTGCTGTGCCAGGACACCGATTACATCCTGCTCGACGAACCACTCGCCAGCCTTGACATGCGCCACGCCGTAGCGATGATGAAGCGCCTGCAGCGCGTCACCACGGAACTCGACAAGACCGTGGTCCTGGTGCTGCACGACATCAACTTCGCGTCAACGTACGCGGATTCGATAATCGCCATGAAAGACGGCAAGCTCGTGGTTCACGCCGCTCCCAACGAAGTGATCACCCCGGCAGTACTCCGCGAGGTGTACGACATGGACGTAGCGGTTCACGAGATCGAAGGACGCCGGGTCGGACTGTACTTCGAGTAACCGGTCAGTCGACCGTCACCATGACCGGCACGTGATCACTCGCACCCTTGCCTTTGCGTTCCTCCCGGTCGATGAACGCACCAGTCACCCGGCTCGTCAGTAGCGGTGACGTCAGAATGAAGTCGATGCGCATGCCCTCGTTGCGGGGGAAACGCAGCCGCTGGTAATCCCAGTACGTGAACCCTTCCGGAACCAGCTCCCGCACCACGTCCGTGTAACCCAATTCCATGAACCGGTTGAAAGCCGCCCGCTCGGGCTCCGAGACGTGCGTGGCGCCAGCGAACACGCTGACGTCCCACACGTCGTGATCGAACGGCGCGATGTTGAAGTCACCCATCAATGCAACCGGCTGCTCAACGAGCGCACCCGTCTCCTCAGCCAGGGCTGCCAGCCAGTCGAGCTTGTAACGGTAATGCGGGTCATCGAGGCTGCGGCCGTGCGGCACGTAGAGGCTGTAGACGCGGATGCCGCCGACGGTCACTGCCATCGCGCGTGGTTCTGCTTCCTCACTCTCACCGAAGAACGGCACGGAAGCGAAGTGGTACTGCACGTCAGTCATCGGCAGGCGGCTGATTATGGCCACACCGTTCCACTGGTTCAGGCCCAGAACTTCCACCGAGTAACCCAGGTCGTTCAGCGCTTCGAACGGGAACTGGTCGGGACGGCATTTCGTCTCCTGCAAAGCCAGCACGTCGCAGTCGTTGTTCTTAAGCCACGCCACCACGCGGTCCTGACGCGCGCGGATGGAGTTGATGTTCCAGGTAGCCAGTTTCACGCAATTACCTCCCGAAGTTTCACTACAGTAGCAGCCCTTGTGAATGATTTTCCGGGTGACCGGCTGCACGTTTGCGCAATCCCGCTATCTCGTTGATACATTGACGCTCGCTCAGGCTGGACGTGATACTCGACGCGTGAGACCCCTGCTGCAGACCCCGCCCGACCCGACATTGACCTGGCTGCGAGTTGTCCTGGGATTCATCATGCTGCCTCACGGCGCCCAGAAACTCCTCGGCTGGTTCGGTGGCAGTGGTTACAGCGGCACGATGGCCTTCTTCGAAAGCCAGTTTGGCCTCCCCCCGGCCCTGACGCTGCTCGTGATCCTGACTGAATCAATCGGCGCCCTCCTGCTGATTCTCGGTCTGGGCGGAAGGTTTGCGGCAACTGCGCTGATCGGCAACATGATCGGTGCGATGCTGCTCGTCAACCTGCAGAACGGCTTCTTCTGGACCAACCAGGGCTACGAGTTCCCCCTGATGATCATCCTCGTCTCGGCAGTAATCGTCGTGCGGGGCAGCGGAGCATACTCGCTCGACCGGGTGCTCACCGGCCCTGCTCCAGCGCCGAAACGAAGCCACTCCCGCACGACGGCAGCCGGAACGCGCTAGCCTGAGGCGTGGCAACCCGACACGTACTGCTGGGACTGCTGGACATCAAACCCATGTCCGGCTACGACATCCGGCACAACCTGCGCATGTCGCTCGACTCACTGTGGGCGGCAAGCTACGGACAGATCTACCCGGCACTGCACAAACTCGCTGAAGAAGGCCTGATTCGGCCCGTCCAGGAAGCCACCGGCTCACGCGAACGCATCGTCTACCACCTCACCGACGAAGGCAGGCAAGTGTTCAGGGACTGGCTCCTGGAACCAGTCAGCTACCTGGCCAACCGCGACCCGTTCAAGTTCTGGGCTTCCTACCTCGACGTGCTGCCCCCCGAAACCGTACGGGCGGGCATCGATCGCCACATCGAGATCCAGCTGGAACGGCGCGCCTACTTCGAGCAGGTGATCAGCAGCATCGAGTCGAACGAACACCCCATGATCCAGGCCCGCAGTGAAACACTTGATGCGGCTTCACTCGAGAAGCTGAAGGCGACGCGGGCGATGATCTTCCATGAACTGGTGGCCCAGGCGGAGTTCGAGATCGCCTCGGCAGAGAGGATCCGCAGCTTCTGGCAGGAACGTATACTCGCTGAAGAAAGCAGGTGAGCGTGTTGACTTCCTCCTGGCAGCCCGACCCCGACCGCTGCTTCTCACCAGTCCAGCAGGTGCGTGTACTGGCCCGCGAACTGTACTCCGCAGTCCGCGACCTGCCCATCGTCAGTCCCCACGGGCACGTCGATCCCGCGCTGCTCGCTGACCCGGACGCCCGCTTCGGCAACCCCGCAGAACTGCTCATAATCCCCGACCATTACGTGTTCAGGATGCTCTACAGCCAGGGCGTCAGCTTAGGGGCGCTCGGCATCCCCAGGCTCGACGGCCAACCCGTCGAAACCGACGGCCGCAAGATCTGGCAGCTGCTCGCCGACCACATCCACGTGTTCCGCGGCACCCCAACAGGCCTGTGGCTGTCCACCGTGTTGCAGGAAGTACTCGGCGTGCGCGAGAAACTGAACCCGGCTAACGCCTCACGCATTTACGACGAGCTGTCCGAGAAACTCGCTTCGCCTGAGTTCAGTCCCCGCAGCCTGTTCGACCGGTTCAACATCGAAGTCTTGGCCACCACTGACTCGGCCGCCGATTCGCTTGAGCACCACCAGAAACTGCACGAGGCCGGGATACGGGTCATCCCCACGTTCCGTCCCGACAGCCTGCTTGACTTCAGCAACCCCGACTGGCCGCAGCGGGTCGAGAAACTCAGTGAACTCACCGGGCTGCATATCGGTGACCTGACTGGTTTCGTGAGCGCCATCCGCCGGCGCCGCAAGCAGTTCAGGGAACTGGGCGCGACCGCCACCGACCACTCGCGGATGGTCACCGAGATCCGCTCGCTGCCGGCACCACTGGCTGGCTCGCTGTTCGGCAAGGCCATGCGCGGGGGCTTAAGTGACAGCGAGGTGCATCAGCTGCAGGCGCACATGCTGTTCGAGATGGCGCGCCTCAGCTGCGAGGACGGCATGACCATGCAGCTGCACCTGGGCAGTTACCGCAACCACAACCGGCCGCTCAGCCAGGCGTTCGGCCCCGACACCGGCTCGGACATCCCAGTGCAGGTCGACTGGACGCGCGGACTCGCCCCGCTGCTCAGCGAATTCGGTAACGAACCGGGCCTGAAACTGATCCTGTTCACCCTGGACGAATCCACTTACGGCCGTGAACTCGCCCCGCTGGCAGGTCATTACCCGGCCGTGCGGATCGGGCCGCCCTGGTGGTTCTTCGACAGCGTGAAAGGCATCGAGCGTTACCTTGACCAGGTGGTCGAGACGGCAGGCTTCTACAACCTGGCGGGCTTCAACGACGACACCCGCGCGTTCGCTTCGATCCCCGCCCGCCACGACGTCTGGCGGCGCGTCACCAGCAACTGGCTCGCCGGCGAAGTCACCCGCGGACTCATGGACGAAGCCGACGCCCATGAAGTAGCCCGCTGGCTCACAGTCGACGCTGCCCGGGCTGCATACAACCTTGGCGAGAGCCACGGACGGCTTACCGGTTCAGCGCCGCTCAGGTAAAATCAGTCATCAATACCCCACGAAGGACGTGCACCCTGTGAGTAACACCAAGACTTTCGGCGAACTGACCGTCGAGATTTACGGCGACGCGGCTGCCATCAGCCTCGCCGCATTCAGACGCGCAAGCCAGCAGATCAAGGACGCCATAGAGCGGCGCGGCTACGCGCGCATCATCCTGGCCACCGGCAACTCGCAGCTCGAGTTCCTCAGCCTGCTGCGTCAGGCTGAAGGCATCGCCTGGGACAAGGTCGACGTGTTCCACCTCGACGAGTACATGGGCCTGGACGCAGACCACGCCTCAAGCTTCCGACACTACCTGCACGAGAACTTCGTCAACCACGTAAGCCCCCGCAGGTTCTACGGCATCGACGGCACCGCAGACCCGGCTGAGGAAGCCAGGCGTTACGGCGAGCTGCTGAACGCGGACAGCATCGACCTGAGCTGCCTGGGCGTGGGCAACAACGGTCACCTGGCGTTCAACGATCCGCCTTACGCTGATTTCAACGATCCTGAGGCAGTGAAACTGGTGGTGCTGGATGAAGTGAGCCGCCAGCAGCAGGTGGACGGCGGTCTCTTCCCCAGCCTCGATTCCGTGCCCACCCACGCGCTGACAGTCACGATCCCTGCGCTCCTGAACGCTGCGCACGTGCAGGTGCTGGCTTCAGGTGAGCACAAGGCTGAAGCGATCCGCGCTGCCCTTCTGGGCCCGATAACCGAGGATTGCCCGGCGTCGGTGCTGCGGACAGCTAAGCAGGCGGTTCTTTACCTGGACGGGGAGTCAGCGAGCCTGCTGGACTGAGGCGGATTCAGCGCCGGCCTGTGCCTGCTGTGATGGCGGACAGGCCGGCGATTATCAGGAAGACGGGCCAGATGACTGCCCAGCTGAGGTTGAACAGGAACACGCTGGCGACGAGCGTCATGAACGTGGCGCCGGTGAGCGCCTGGGTGACACGTGGGGTGAAGCGGCCGTCCTGCTGGTAGTTGGAGGCTGCGTTGGCGAACAGGCTGAGGGCGGGGATGAGGATGAACAGGGCCCACCAGTTGTTCAGCTGCCAGCCGAAGGCGTTGCGCAGCAGGAAGTAACCGCCAACCAGGATGAGGGCGATGCCGGCTGCCGGTGCCCCGTAGCCGCTGCTCTGCCAGGACCACGTGCTGGACCTGTAATTCTCGTGTGATGGCTCACCGGGTTCAGTGCGCCGCTCTGGCAGTGGCCTGAGGTGCTCCTGGTCTCTGTCCATGCCGCATTGTACTGCCCGCAAGATTGTGGCGAGCGGGTTTGCTTGTGCCTTCGGGCAGCTTCGGCGAAACTGGTGTCATGAGCAACCTGCTAGCCCGGACCAGCAGCCTGGGCCGCCCCGACAGACCACTGACGGAAACCGAAGTGCGCGATTTCATCGCGGACGCCTTCGACCCGGGTCAGCTGGCAGGCGGCAGCCTGCTGGTCATCATTCCGGACGGCACGCGCAGCGCACCGATCGCCATGCTGTACCGCCTGCTGAACGAGAAACTCGCTGCTTCTGTGAGCCGCATCGATTTCCTGATCGCGCTCGGCACCCACCCGCCCATGAGCGAGGAAGCAATCACCAGACTGGTCGGCATGAACGCCGAAGAGCGCCGGCAGAGGACACCGAACGCACGGGTAGTGAACCACGCCTGGGCGGACCCGGCTGCTCTGACCCTGGCGGGCACCATCACGGCTGACGAGATGACTGAACTCACCGGCGGACTGGTGACCCGGGAGACACCGGTGACCATCAACCGGCTGGCGTTCGAGCACGATCACATACTGATCGTCGGGCCGGTGTTCCCGCATGAGGTCGCAGGCTTCTCCGGCGGAGCGAAGTACCTGTTCCCCGGCAGCAGTGGCGCCGAGATCATCGACACGACCCACTGGCTGGGCGCGCTGTCCACCAGTTACGCCACCATCGGCGTGAAGGACACTCCCGTCAGGCGCGTCCTGCACCACGCAGCCACGTTCGTGACGGAAAGAACGCCGGTCACCTGCCTGAAGCTCGCCATGAAAGGCAAGGACCTGCACGGCGTTTACACGGGCGATCACCTGGAAGCGTGGTCCAACGCAGCGGACCTGGCGGCCGAGCTGAACATCCACTACAAGGAGAAGCCGTTCCAGAGCGTGCTGTCGATGCCCAGCACCCGCTACGACGACCTGTGGACCGCCGCGAAAGCCATGTACAAGACGGAACCCGTAGTGGCTGACGGCGGCGAGATAATCATCTACGCCCCGCACCTCAGTGAGATCAGCGTCACCCACGGTGAGCTGATCGAGAAGGTCGGCTATCACGTGCGTGATTACTTCCTGGCTGACTGGGAGCGCTTCACGGACATCGCCTGGACCACCCTTGCCCACTCAACCCACGTCAAAGGTCACGGCCAGATGATTGACGGTGTGGAGCACCCGAGAATCAGGGTCACCCTGGCGACCGGCATCAGCAAGGAAACCTGCGAGCGCATCAACCTGGCCTACCGCGACCCCGCGACCATCAATCCCGATGACTGGCGGGACCGTGAAGACGAAGGTCTGCTCCTGGTCGAGAATGCCGGTGAGAACCTGTACCGGCTGCGCGAGTGAAACCACGCGTGCTAGTCGTCATGGGCGTTTCAGGTGCCGGCAAAAGCGTTGTCGGCCGCCAGCTGGCTGCGGAGCTGGGCTGGCGCTTCGCTGACGCCGATGACTTCCATCCGCAAGCCAACGTAAAGAAGATGCGCGCCGGAGTCGCGCTCACCGACCAGGACCGTGAACCCTGGCTGGCGGCACTCCATGAACTGGTTCGAAGCTCGGAAGAGCCGCTGGTGCTTGCCTGCTCGGCTCTGAAAGCGCGATACCGGGACGTTATCAGCGGTGACCTGGCCGATGTCAGTTTCGTGTTCCTGCGCGGGTCTTTCGAGGAGATAAAACAGCGTCTGGAGCGGCGTGAAGGGCATTACATGCCGGCGTCGCTCCTGCAGAGCCAGTTCGATGCCCTCGAGGAACCCGTTGGCGCACTGACCGTTGACTGCATGCAGCCGGTTGATCAACTGGTTGCGGAAATAATCAGGGAACTTGGCCTGGAGACTCAGTCCGCCTGAGGGCGCATGGTCAGAATTTCCCGCTGAAGCCAGCGAGCCGCCGGTACAGGGCGGTCTGCCCCGCGTGATACGTGTCATGCCAGACGAGGAAATAGATGGCGTCCAGGACGCGTTCACCGGCGTCGCGCGGGTTGGGGCGCGACAATTGGTCGGCGCTGGCTTTCTCAAGTGCCTGCCGGAGACGATCGCCTGCCTCGGTCGCTGCGCTCAGCAAGTCAGCAAGCGGTTCTGCGTCAGCTGCCGCGGGAATCGATGAACCGCGTTTATACACGCGCGCGCGTTCCGAAGTGAAGACCGGCTCGGCGCCCAGCAGCTTGATGCAGACGCCACGACTTGCCGTGATGTGACCGAGCAGCCAGTTGAGGTTGCTGCCGCCTTCACCCAGCCGCTTCAGGCTGTCCTCGTGACTGAGACCCTCGGCGTTGTTCTCGATCACGTAGTCATTGCGCCGCAATAGATCCACGAGTGCAGATCTGATCGCGTAGACGGCTTCTGCAGATTGCTGTTCACTCACCATTGCAGCTCACTGTACCAACTGTGCACAACCAGGCACCCGAGGGCACGTGCTCAGTCGACACCAGGCAGGACGTCAAGCGAGAACGGCAGTACGCCACCACTCAGCAGGGCGGCCAGCATCCTTGCGTCCTCCATCGTCTCGAAACCAGAAATCTGGCCGCTGTCGGTAATCGGTCCCTGCAGTACCGGGGCGGTCAGGATGACGCCGTCCAGTACGACGGCGACGCGCCGGCCCATGCTGTTCCGCGTGAACCCACCGAACGCAGCGCGCTCCTCAGGCTGGATGCTGAAAGTGACCAGTGGCAGTTGCGAGTATTCGTCGAACCGGTGATCCGCGTGTTCGACAAGCGGACCACGGAACCCGCCGTCCTCGAGGTCAGAAAGGCTCAGCGGATTCAGACTGTCAGGCTTGACCAAACGGAATTCCAAAAGCGCCCGGGTTCGTGCCAGCTCCAGGATGCGGCTCACGTCTTCCGCGTGACTGTCGTCCAGCTGAAGGCGTATCAGGCCAGCAGCGGTGTCCCTGACGCCGACGCCGCTGATGCCGGCTGCGCTCAGGCGCTGCTTGATCACCCGGACAGCCAGCATGAGCTCGACGTCGTCGTTCACTTCTCGGTCGGGCTGCAGGAGAACCTCCTGAACAGGTGGCTCCGGCTGTGCCAGCACGGCAACTGGCAACATCAGAAGGAGCAGCAGGCATGCTGCCTTCCGGATGTGCGTTCGCATATCAGCGGGCAGAGCTGGCCTCCATCTTCAGCAGCCATTCCTTGCGGGGCACTCCCCCGCCGTAGCCGCCGATCTTGCCGCTGGCGTTTATGACGCGGTGGCAAGGGATGATCACCGCCAGCTGGTTGGCTCCGTTGGCCTGCGCCACGGCGCGGAACGCGGTGGGTCTGCCGACGCGGCGGGCCAGTTCCATGTACGAGATCGCCTCGCCGTAGGGGATGCGCATCAGTTCTTCCCATACACTGCGCTGGAAGTCAGTGCCCATCATCATGAGTGGTGTTTCGAACGTGCTGCGTTCACCGGCGAAGTACTCTTCCAGTTCGCGTTGGATGCTTTCGAGCGGTGCGGTCATGCCGGGGACGATGGCGTACTTGCCGCGCAGGCGCTTCAGTTCGGTCTCCAGGCCGCGGCGTTCAACGAACTCGAGCAGGACGAGGTGGGTTTCGCTGGCTATGGCGAGCATCGGTCCGAGTGGCGTGTCGAGCCAGGTGGCGCTCAGCACTTTCTGGTCTTTGTGGCTGGGTGGTTTGCCGATGATCCTGTTGAAGGCGTCGCGGAAGCCGCTGCCTGATTCGAAGCCTGTGTCGAGTTGTGCGTCCATCACGGTTCCTCCGTTGCGGATTGTCTGAAGGGCGAGTCCCATTCGTCTGGCGCGGGCGTATTCGAGGACGGTCATGCCGAAGCGCCTGCAGAAGTGGCGGCGGGCTGTGCTGGTGTCGATGCCCAGGTTGCGGAAGTCTTCTTCTCGCCAGCGCCTTTCCGGTTCGGCCTCGACCATCGCGACGAGTCTGGCGACCAAGTCCGGGGCGACGTTGGGGTGTGAGAGCGGCCGGCAGCGTTTGCAGGGGCGGTACGAGGCGTGCAGGGCTGCTTTGGCGTTCGGGAAGAACTCGCAGTTCTCGAAGTTCGGTTTGCGTGCGGGGCACGTCGGGCGGCAGAACACGCCCGTGGTCTTCACGCCCACGTAGAACACGCCCTCGAACTCGGCGTCGCGGTCCAGCAGCGCCTGGTACCAGTTTTGCGCCTCGAGGTTGGTGACTGTGAACTGCGGTCCGTTCATGGGTTCAAGGGTACCGCGTCATGCTGATTCCGTGCGCCGAAAAACGGGCAGTTATTTCGGAGTGCCCACACTGCCTGGATGAGGGATGGCCTTTCAGCCCCGGTGCGGTCAGCCATTGCTTGAGGCAGCCGCACCGTCGCTGCTGTATCATTGGCCCCCAACAAGACCGGCGACTTGAGCCTGATCCTGATTCGTTGGCTTGGAATGCGGAATGGAGACCGTGATGGCAGACGATAAAGTGAAGGGGCCCGCGTCGTATTTCCCGTCTATCGAGAAGACGTATGGCCAGCCGATAGCGCACTGGCTGACCCTCATTGATGAGATGGGCGACCTGAAGCACATGGAGAAGGTTGCCAGGCTGAAAAATGAGCATGGAATCGGGCACGGGCACGCCAATGCCCTGGTCGCCCATCACAAGACTCAGGTCTGAAACCGAATCATCAGCCTGCCGCAGGCGAGCTGGTCACCAAGCCGCTGCATGGCGACCGGCAGTTCCTCAAGCGGGTACTCAGATTCGATCGGTATGTGCAACTCAGCGTTCAGGGACTTCTGCAGCAATGTCCGCAGGTGTTCGCTCGAGGGGTTCACGAGGAGTACCTTCAGGTTCTTGCCGGAGGACCTGGTCAGGGCACCAGTGATCAGGGTCCCGAGTAACCTGCGGGTTGGGCCGCCAACAACCCAGTACGTTCCACCGTCTGCCAGCAGTCCGCGGGCAGGACCTGCAGTGATGGCTGCGATCGGATCAACGATGGTATCGAATCTGTCCTCGAGCCTGCTGACATCCGTCTTCGCGTAATCGACCACAAAGTCTGCACCGAGAGCGCGCATCAACTCCAGCTTCTGGCCGCTGTCCACTGCCGTTACCGTGGCGCCCGCAGCCTTGGCCAACTGGATGGCGTAGATTCCCGTGGCACCAGCGCCGCCCAGCAGTAGCACTTTGTCTCCAGCCTTCACCGAATTGATGCCCTGGAGCGCGATCGTTCCAGCCTGTGGCAGCGCCGCTGCCTGAGAATAAGTTAGTGCTTGTGGAATTCGCGCTACTGGTGCGCCCTTACCTACGATGGCGTACTCAGCAAATGCGCCGGTGCCGTGGTACATGACGTCAGCGACAACCCTGTCCCCGACCCTGAAGTCCTCTACTTCGCTGCCTACGGAGACTACTTCGCCGGCCAGATCAGTACCGAGGATTCTGACTTTCGGCTTAAGCGGCGACTGCATCCGGGCGTAAAACGGACTGCCAATCAGACTCTCCCAGTCAGACCGGTTCAAAGCGGCAGCATGGACTTGGACGAGCAGGTCACCTTGGCCCGGGGCCGGAATCGGCACGTCCCTCAAGTTCAGCTCTGCTGATCCGCCGTACCGGTCCCGCCACATAGCTCGCACTAGACCTGGATTCTACAGGGCCGGCGGACGATTACAATTCAGCATGCGCATCCGGACGTTCAGCACGCAAGACGAGCAAGCTGTCATCGAACTCTGGACCATCTGTGGTCTGGTGCGGCCGTGGAACAATCCTCGGCTTGATATCGCCCGGAAGCTTGCCGAGCAACCGGACCTGTTCCTGGTCGCCGAAGTCGACGGCACACTCGTCGGCAGCGTCATGGCCGGTTACGACGGTCACCGCGGCTGGCTTTATTACCTTGCAGTTAGTCCGGGGCAACGGGGCAACTCGTATGGTCGCGAACTGGTAGACGCTGCCGAACAGCTGTTGCTGCAGCGCGGTTGCCCGAAGGTCAATCTCATGATCAGAAGTGACAACGAAGCTGTTCAGGACTTTTACCGCCACCTCGGCTATGCCACAGACGAGGTCGTAACAATGAGCCGTCGGCTGATTCAGGACGAATGACCGGGTAACATGTGCGCCCGCACCTGATGCACAGTCGACCTTCACTCCGCAATGTCAGTAAGGAACAAGGCTTCCCGGATGACATCAGACCGGGTCTTGCCGGCAAGTTCAGCCCGAGCATCCACTACTTCAAGCTCACTTTGGGTGA
>CALDPK010000091.1 GCA_937911855.1 uncultured Trueperaceae bacterium
ATGGAGTTCGTCGATGAAGGCGATGACACGGGAGGTGCGCAGTTCCTCGATGATCTGCCGCAATCGCTCCTCGAACTCGCCGCGGTACTTGGTTCCCGCGACGATGTTGGACAGGTCGATCGACAGGACGCGGACGCCTTCCAGGTTCGGAGGCACCTGCCCGTCCGTGATCGCCTGGGCCAGGCCCTCGACGATGGCGGTCTTGCCGACCCCGGGCTCGCCGATCAGCACGGGGTTGTTCTTGGTGCGGCGGGACAGTATCTGGACGACCCGGCGGATCTCCTCGGTACGGCCGATGACGGGGTCCAGCTTGCCCTCGCGGGCTTCCTGGGTCAGGTCACGGGCGTACTCGTCAAGGAATGGTGTGCTGGCTGATTCCGCCTGCTCCTGTTTCGGGTCGGCTGCCGCAAGGATGCGCCAGCGGACCGTGTCCACGTCGCGGGTGAGCTGCTGCATTATTCGGTAGGCGACGCCGTCGCCCTCGCGGATTATGCCCAGCAGAATGTGTTCGGTAGCAATTACGTTCGATCCAAGGCTGCGGGCCTCACTGCCGGCGAGTTCCATGACCCGGCGGGCGCGCGGTGTTATTGCGGCAGTTTCATTGCGAGCCAGGCCGTCTCCACGGCCGACCATGTCCTCGACCTGGCTGCGGAAGCCGTCAAGCGTGGCTCCGAACTCGGACAGGACTCGACTGGCGGTTCCACCTTCACGCATCAGGCCAAGAAGCAGGTGCTCCGGCCCGATCATCGAATGACCAAGCTTGGATCCTTCTTCCCTGGCATAGTGGAAGACCATTCTTGCCCTGTCGTCATACCTGTTCATGCAGGACTTCCTCCGGATCCGTTACGGGCAGCTTCAGTACGGCAGGCTGCCAGACGCCGCGTGTACGCCGAAATGCTCCACGATGTTATAGTACGCGCTCTGGATGAGACCTTGTAAGGTCCTCGGACACCGTCTGTCAGGAAAACACCTGAGCATGCCTTAATCCATCGCACATAACAGGGGAGCTTTCATGCGATTCCAAGATATCACAATGCGGCTGGATCGCTTCTGGAGCGATAACGGCTGCGTGATCGCCGTACCACACGACACGGAAGTGGGAGCGGGCACCTTCTACCCGACCACCTTCCTCAGGTCACTCGGGCCAGCCGGCTGGAACGTGGCCGGCGTAGCTCCCAGCCGGCGACCGGTAGACGGCCGCTACGGCGAGAACCCGTACCGCTTCCAGTACTTCTACCAGTACCAGGTCATCCTCAAACCCTCACCCGACAATGTCCAGGAGCTGTACCTGCAGTCGCTGGTGGCCCTGGGCATCGACCCGCAGGCCCACGACATCCGCTTCGTCGAGGACAACTGGGAATCCCCAAGCCTTGGCGCCTGGGGACTCGGCTGGGAAGTGTGGATGGACGGCATGGAGATCACCCAGTTCACCTACTTCCAGCAGGTGGGCGGCCTCGACTGCCGGCCGGTGTCGGTCGAACTGACCTACGGCCTGGAGCGCATCGCCATGTACCTGCAGGACAAATCACACGGATTCGACATCGACTACGGCCCGGACACCAGCATGGGCGACATGCGGCGCGCCTTCGAGGTCCAGCATTCCCGCTACAACTTCTCGGAAAGCAACGTCGACCTGCAACGCCAGCTGTTCGAATCGTTCGAAGGTGAAGCCCGGCGGCTGCTGGAACTCGACCTCATCTACCCGGCCTACGAGATGGTCATGAAGGCATCGCATGCCTTCAACCTGCTTGACGCCCGGGGCGTGCTTTCACACATGGAACGCCAGAACTACGTGCAGCGGCTGCGCCGGCTCAGCGAACAGACAGCCCGCGCCTACGTGGGCATGCTCGACGAAGACGGCCGCGAGACCGTACAGACCGGGGTGAGCACGGATGGCTGACCTCCTCTTCGAGATCGGCACGGAAGAACTGCCCAGCTGGTACCCGCGCAAGGCGACCGCCGACCTGGCCAGCATGCTGAGCAAAGCGCTCTCCGCCGCCGGTGTCAGCCATGGCGCGGTGGAGAAGTTCAGCACGCCCAGGCGGCTGGCACTGCTCGTCCATGACCTGGCTGACTCTGCTGAACGGCGTTCCGAGAAGCGCCGCGGCCCGCCCGTGGCAGCGGCGTTCGACGCCGACGGCAACCACACTCGTGCCGCCAGCGGCTTCGCAGCCTCGAACGGCGTGCCTGTCGAGTCACTGACCGTCGAGGACAGCGGCAAGGGCGAGTACGTGTACGCGACCGTCGAAACGGGCGGCGAACGCACGGCCGGGCTGCTGCCTGAGATCCTCGCCAGCCTGGTGCACGACGTTCCCGCCCCCCGCAAGATGCGCTGGGGCAACGTGGAACAGCCATTCGTCAGGCCGGTCGCCTGGCTGCTCGCCCGCCTGGGTGATGAAGTCATAGACCTCAGCGCATGCGGCGTGCAGAGCGGCGCAACGACCCGCGGCCACCGCTTCCTGGCTGACCACGAAACAGACGTGACCGAGCCCGCGCGCTACACAGCGCAGCTGGCTGACCTGCACGTGGTTGCTGACGCTGACGAACGCCGGGAACTGACCCGGACGGCAGTGAGCGACCTGGCTGCCACCCAGGGCCTGACGGTGGCTGACGACCCCGATCTGCTGGACGAGGTCGCGGGCCTGGTGGAGTACCCGTTCCCGATCATGGGCTCCTTCGACGAAACGTACCTGGAGCTGCCCGACCGCGTGCTCACCACCGTCCTCATCGTGCACCAGCGGTTCTTCCCGCTCCGCAACCAGGACGGGAAGCTGGCCCGCCACTTCGTGGGAATTTCCAACAACCGCGTCAACGACGAGGCGGTCGTGCGCAAGGGCTACGAGCAGGTGCTCGGCGGTCGCCTGTACGACGCCCGTTTCTTCTGGGATTCAGACCGCCAGAAGAGCCTGGCCCAGCACGCCTGGGGACTGTCCGGCATCGGCTACCAGCGTGAGCTTGGCAGCATGGCCGACAAGGTCGCCCGCGTGGGAACGGCAGCCGGCCTGATCGGCGAAGCCGTCGGTCTGAGCGAAGAAGAATCAGCGGCACTGCGCACCGCGGTACCGCTGTTCCGCGCCGACCTGGTGACGGGCATGGTCAACGAGTTCCCGGAGCTCGAGGGCGTAAT
>CALDPK010000092.1 GCA_937911855.1 uncultured Trueperaceae bacterium
CGGAGGTCATGCACGTCGGTCATCGCCAGGGGGCCGGACGGCAGCGGGTGCGCCGCGGCCGTGGTGACGGCGTCGGGGACCCCGGGCACGTCGGTGCGCGTCACCAGCATCGCTGTGACGGCGCCCAGGACGAGCACGAGAAGGACGGCCCCGATGATCACCACGGCACAGATCTTCGCATGTCAGGACCGATCCGAATAGCCCGCCCCCGGCGCGTCGGAGGCGAGCTGGCGCTGGGCCCGGGCCGCCCGGTGGGCGATCATCCAGGCCACGGCCTCCTCCACGTCGTCGGTGACCCGCAGCAGGTCCAGGTCATCCTCGTGGATCATCCCGCCGCCGAGCAGGCTGGCCCGCACCCAGTCCAGCAGCGGCTCCCAGAACGTCCTGCCGACCAGCGCGATCGGGAAGTGGGTGATCTTGCCGGTCTGGATCAGGGTGACCGCCTCGAAGAGCTCGTCCAGCGTGCCGACCCCGCCCGGCAGCACCAGGAACCCCTCGGAGTACTTGACGAACATCGTCTTGCGGACGAAGAAGTAGCGGAAGTTGATCCCCATGTTGACGTACTCGTTGAGCCCGGACTCGAAGGGCAGCTCGATCCCCAGCCCGACCGACATCCCCCCGGCCTCGCTCGCGCCGCGGTTCGCCGCCTCCATCACCCCCGGCCCGCCGCCGGTGATCACGGCATACCCGGCCTCCACCAGCCGGCGCCCGGCCTGCACGCCCAGCGCGTAGGAGGGGTGGTCGGGGGCGGTACGGGCCGAACCGAAGACCGCGATGGCCGGCCCGACCTGGGACAGGGTGCCGAAGCCCTCGACGAACTCAGCCTGGATGCGCATCACCCGCCAGGGATCGGAGTGCACCCAGTCGTTGGGTCCCCGATCGTCGAGGAGTCGCTGGTCGGGGGTGCGGATCGCCGGCTCGACGCCGGAGATCCTCATCGCCCGCGTCGCGTCGGTCACCGAGCGCATCCGGGTCGGCTCGGGTGGCAGCATCACCTCCCGGGGAACCGGCGCGGAACCAGTGGTGCTGGCAGGCGCCACGGCGGAACAGGGTTCCTGGTACGGCCTCTGTTTCGCCGATGGCTACATGGACAGCAGCCTGGACCATACGGAAATCAGGTGGGCCGGGAATCTGTTCACCGGTGCAGGCAGCAGCGTCTGCAATGGTGCGATTTCCGGAGCAAGCGACCCCAGGGAGTCGGGAATCCTGAACGTGACCAACTCGCTGATTTTCGGGTCTTACACCTCGGGAGTATCCACTTTCGGCCTGAACCTGGGCGTTTTCAGCAACAACGTGCTCGCGAACAATCGGCTTTACGGAGCCAGCGTCACGACGGGCAATCTGGGCCGGCTCGAACACGGTGACTACCTTGGCACTTCAGCAGATGCACCGAATGGTGAGCCTTATGTCCTCGTGTACGGAACCATGAACGAAGCGGCCTCAATGCAGACATGGCGCAAGCTCAACGCTCCATACTTCGTCACCAGAGAAGGCAATGCGGGCAACATCCTCCTGAACGATGGGGTGCACGTGGAAATCGAACCTGGCGTGACGTTCGTCATGGACGCAGGCACGTCCTTCAGTATCGAGAACGGATCCTCACTCAGCGCCGAAGGGACCGCGGCAGAGCCGATTACGTTCAGAGGCGTTGAGGAGTCTCCTGGTTTCTGGACCGGAATCCGGTTCAGGGGATCCGGGCCGAGCCTCATGCGGAATGCAGAAGTGGCCTGGGCTGGTGGAGATCCTGATGTTTTACCGTACGGAAGCTTCTACCTGTACCTGGCGGGAGGCACCGGGGATATCGAGCTCCACGACGTGACAGTCCGGGGCAGTTCCACCTGCGGCATCTGGGCATCGGACTCGGGGAGTCAAGGTGTGATCATTGAAAGTCCGAGGTTTGTGGACCACAATGACCGGTTCAACGAAATGTGCGGCCCCTTCCAGCCTGCCGGCGGTTAACAGGACCACTCGCCCGGCTCAGCCCTCCCTGCAGACAACATGAACGGACACCACGGCTGTATAATC
>CALDPK010000093.1 GCA_937911855.1 uncultured Trueperaceae bacterium
TCACCGACCGCAAGAAGGACATCATCATCACCGCCGGCGGCAAGAACATCGCGCCGCAGAAGATCGAGAACCGCCTCAAAGCCAGCGTGTTCATCAACGACGCCGTCGTGTTCGGCGACCGCCGCAGGTACCTGGTGGCGCTCATCGTGCTGGACGAGGACAACATCAGCCAGTGGGCTGCCGACCGGCAGCTGCCGTACACGACCTACAGCGACCTGGCGCGGCACGAGGAAGTCCAGAAACTCATCGCCGCCGAGGTCGAAGCCGCCAACTCCGAGCTGGCGCGCGTGGAAACCATCAAGCGCTTCGCAATCCTCAGCAAGCGCCTCTACCACGAGGATGGCGAGGTCACGGCCACCTTGAAGGTGAAGAGGTCCAGTCTCGAGGCGCAGTACCGCGATCTGATCGAAAGCCTTTACTGAGCCGAACAGGGTCCCTGCGGTTCAGCCGCGGCGTCCCGGACAAGGAAGTGTGAATGCTGTTCAAACGCCGTTACGAGCAGGATCTTCAGCTGATTCAGACGCCCCAGGCGTGGGTGGCGTTCGGATTGCTGGTCGCCGCACTTCTTGCCCTCCCCTGGCTGCTGCCGGGTTACCTGATCTACAACACGACGCTGTTCCTGGCCTACGCGCTCGTGGCCGTCAGCCTGGCAGTCCTCGTCGGCTTCACCGGACAGGTGTCGCTCGGCCACGCCGGCTTCCTGGCAGCAGGGGCGTACACGGTGGCCTACCTGGGGTCAGTCGGCTGGCCGTTCCTGCTCGCGCTGCTCGCTGCCATGGCCGTCACCGGCGTGCTGGGCCTCATCATCGGCGTGCCGGCCCTGCGCCTCGAAGGCCCTTACCTGGCGATCGCCACCCTCGGTTTCGGACTGGCCATCCAGCAGATCCTCAACAACTGGCCGCTCGTTGGCGCCAGCACCGGCATCCTCGTTGACCGGCCCGTGATACTGGGCATCGACTTCTGGTCGGACCGTAACTTCTACTACCTGGCACTCGCGATCACCGGCCTGGCCATCTGGGGCTGCTTCAACCTGTCCCGCTCGCACGTCGGCCGCGCCTTCCGCGCCGTCCGCGACGCAGACCTCGCAGCGCAGATGAGCGGCATAAACCTGTCCTACGCGAAGACCCTGGCGTTCGTGCTGTCCGCAATGCTGGGCGGCCTTGCCGGCGGCATCTACGGCCCGCTCGTCGGCTACCTGACACCTGACGGCTTCAACCTGCTCCTGTCCATCAAGTTCCTGCTCATGACCATCGTCGGCGGGCTGGGCTTCCTGCCGGGCGCCATAATCGGCGCAGCCTTCGTCACCGGCATCGAGGTGTGGCTGAGCAGCCTGCGCAACTGGTCGCAGTTCGTGTTCGGCCTGGTGGTCATCTTTCTGATGGTGGTCGAACCGCTCGGACTTTACGGCCGCTGGCTGAAAGTACGCCAGTTCTGGAAGACCTGGCCCCTCTGATGGACACACTCATCCAGGTGCTCATAAGCGGAGCCAGCATCGGCAGCATCTACGCGCTCATCGCACTCGGCATCGTCCTCCTCTACCGGACCACCCGCATCCTGAACTTCGCCCACGGCGACATCGGCGTGCTCGGCACGTTCATCGCCTACACCCTCATCACCTCCACCTCACTGCCATTCCGCCTCAGCTTCCTGCTCGCCATAGCCGCAGCCGGCGTCATCGGCATGCTCATCTACCTGTTCCTGGTGCGACCCGCGAAAAACCAGAGCGAACTCGGCCTGCTGATCCTCACCCTGGGCCTCGCACTGGCACTCGGCGGCCTGGACGCACTCATCTTCGGCACCGGCAACAAGGTGGTGCCACCGCTCGTCGAACACCGGCTCATCACCATCGGCGGCGCCAGCTTCAGCCTCGTCTCGGTCGTAACAGCCATGGTCGGCGTGCTGCTCATGGTCGCCCTCTGGGCACTCATGACGTTCACCAAACTGGGCCTGGCCATGCGAGCCGTAGCCGAACGCGAGGACGTGGCACAATCACTCGGCATCCCGGTCCGCAACGTACTCATGGCCACCTGGGCTGCAGCAGCCATGCTCGCAGCAGCAGCGGCACTGCTGTTCGCACCGACCGTGTTCCTGCAACCCGCGATGATGCTCGACCCCCTGAGCAAAGGCTTCGTCGCCGCAGTCATCGGCGGCATGAACAGCCTGCCCGGAGCCGTCCTGGGCGGTTACGTACTCGGCCTGCTGGAACTGCTCGTCGGCATCTACATCAGCCTCGAATTCAAGGCTTCGTTCGCCTTCCTCGCAGTCATCCTGGTGCTGATCTTCAGGCCGCACGGCATCCTCGGCAAACCCGAAGTAAAGCGGGTCTGAAGGCATTTTGCAGGCTTATGTGATAACTTTGTGGAGTACCACAATCAGATTCGGCAGGCTCAAACCGCCGGAAAGGATACAAGGATGAAACGAGTCGTAAAGACCCTCATCGCCGTGTCCGTGCTCATGGCCCCCCTGGCCATGGCCCAGGACACCATCCGCATCGGAAACTGGGGGCCGCAATCCGGCCCGGCAGCAGCCTGGGGTACCGTAACCACCGCCATCGAAGCCTACTTCGACTACATCAACGACCAGGGTGGCATCGGCGGCCGAATGCTCGAACTCGTCACCCGCGATGACGGCTACGACCCCGCCCGCACCGTGGCAGCCGTCCGCGAGATGATCGACCGCGAGAACGTGTTCGCCTTCGCCGGCGGCGTCGGCACAGCCAACGGCCTCGCCGCCATGCCGCTCATCCAGCGCGCAGGCACCCCCTGGGTCGGCCCCGCCACCGGCGCAGTCGAGTTCGCCGAACAGAGCAACGGCCTGGTCTTCGCCACCTTCACCAACTACTTCGTCGAAAGCGCCCTCATGACGCGCTACGCCATCGAAGAGCTGGGCGCTGAAACCATCGCCATCTTCTACCAGAACGACGGCTACGGACTGAGCGGCGTCGCCGGCATGGAAGACGAACTCGCAAACCACCCCAACGTGCTCAAAGGCGATCAGGTCACCTACGAGCGCGGCACCACCAACATGGGCGTACAGGCACTGCGCCTGCAGGGCTCGGGCGCCGACACCGTGCTCATGTTCAGCGACCCCAGCGCTGCCGCCTCGCTGCTGAACGAGTTCCAGTCGATCGGCTACCATCCGCAGATGCTCGCCAGCGTCACGCTGCTTGACCCCAGCCTGCTCGCCCACCCGCTCATGCAGGGCGCCATGTTCAGCACCTTCCTGCGCCTGCCCAGCGTGCTGGTCGGCGAAGGCAACGGCGACCCCATCGCCGACAGGTACTTCCAGGAGATCATCCTCGCTTACGCCCCCGAGATCGCCACCGACCCGTTCCGCGCACTCGGCGGCATCGCCTTCGCCGAACCGCTCGTCCTGGCCATGCAGAACGTCGTTGAAGCCGGTGAAGAACTGACCCGCGAGAACGTCACCGAAGCACTCGGCAACATCAGCGCCTACCAGACCGGCCTGTACCACGACCTGGACTTCACGGACGGCAGCTTCCAGGGCAACAACTCCGCACTGCTCCTGCAGATGACACCCCAGGGCCTGCGCCCCGTCAGTGACTGGCTGACGTACTGAGGCTTTTTTGAACGAACACCTGCTTCACCTCGAGGGCGTCAGCCTGCGTTTCGGCGGGCTGAACGCACTCACCAACATCTCGTTTGCCATGAAGCCCGGTGAGGTCGTAGCACTCATCGGGCCAAACGGTGCCGGCAAGACCAGCCTGTTCAACTGCCTCAGCGGCTTCTACCGCCCGCAGGAAGGCCGCATCGGCTTCCGCGGCAAGGAAGTGACCGGCCTGCCACCCCACGTCATGGCCCGGCGCGGCCTGGCCCGCAGCTTCCAGAACATCGAACTGTTCGCCAACATGACCTGCCTCGACAACCTGCTCCTGGGCCGGCACCTGCACGTCAAAGCCAGCCTTCTCGGCGCCATCTTCAGCACGCCCGGCTGGCGCCGTGACGAGGTCAACCAGCGCGCCAAGGCGGAGGAACTCATGGACCTGCTCGACCTGCAGGCGTACCGCGACAGCCGGGTGGGCGCTCTCCCCTACGGGGTGCAGAAGCTCATCGAGGTGGCGCGGGCGCTGGCGACCGAGCCAACGCTTCTGCTGCTCGACGAACCCA
>CALDPK010000094.1 GCA_937911855.1 uncultured Trueperaceae bacterium
GACGATGCTCGGCCGCGGTGCGGGGCAGACCTGGCAGGAGACGATGCGCGAGATCACGGGTGACGACGGGATGGACGGCTCGGCGATCCTGGAATACTTCGAGCCGCTGCAGAGCTGGCTGGAGGCGCAGAACGAGGGGCAGTCCTGCGGGTGGCCGGGGAACGACTTTCCAGCAGCTGATTGCCGCCCGGACGGGCGGCGACCTGCTGAGTGTCACCCAGACGAAACTGGACCGGGTGGTGCGCCTTGAGTTCGGCGCAGGCGGTGGTTTCGTCCGGACGCCACCCGTAAGCCTGGTCGTCGAACTGACGGGGCGCAACAGCAACCTGATCCTGCTCGATGAAGCCGGACGGATACTTGGCGTGCAACGGGAAGTGACCGGCACCAGCAACCGATTCCGCCAGCTTCTTCCCGGCCTGAGTTACCGCCCGCCACCCGAGTACGACCGGCCCGATCCGCGGCAGCTGGGCGCTGAGGCCAGCATCAGGCTTCTGCTGAACAGGCCTGTCAAGGACTTCCACAGGCACGTCGACGGCATCGGCCCTGAACTCACGGCCGTGCTTGCCCAGCTGGCTGACCTGCCGCTCACGCACACCGTTACGGAAGATGACCTGCCCGGCCTCAGCGCAGCGCTGGAGCAGGTTCTGGCAGATCCGAAAGGCGCCAGAGAACGCGCCCTCGGGCGGGGCGGAGTCATCCGCAAGCGCAGTGAGGACGAGCGGGCAGCACTGCTGGCCCGGCTCGAGCCGGTGCAGCGCCGGCAGGTCGCGCTGCTGGAACGGCGGCTCGAGGACATAGGCCGGCTGGAACAGGCTGCGGAGCGTGCAGCCGGCCTGCGCGAACAGGCTGACCTGCTGCTTGCCTGGCGGCCACCGGCTGAACCGGGCAGCGCGGTGGCCGTTCAGGATTTCGAGGGCAACGAGGTGGAGATCCAGCTTGAGCCGCGCATGGACGCGGTGCAGACGGCCGAGACGTACTACAGCCGCGCCCGCCGGCACGAGCAGCGCTACCGCACGGCGCTCGACATGGCACCCGGCCTGAGGAAAGAGCTCGAGGCGGCGCAGGCAGAACTCAGCGGGCTCAAGGAGCTGCCACTGCCGGAACTGCGCCGCCGGGCCGCTGAGGTACCTGTGAAGCGAGGCCAGCACCGCACCCAGCCGGGCATACGCGTGAGCGGACCGCACGGCTTCGAGATACTCATAGGCCGCAACGCCCGGGATAACGACCGGGTGACCTTCGGCCTGGCCAGGAGCCGCGACGTGTGGTTGCACGTCCAGGGTTACCGCGGTTCACACGTGGTCATCCGCGCGCAGAACCGCGAGGTACCGTTCGACACGGTCCTGTTCGCTGCGCAGCTGGCTGCCGGCCACTCCCAGGCGGGTGATTCCGAGAACGTGCCGGTCGATTACACGCTCCGCAAGAACGTCTGGCGCCCCAAAGGCGCTGCCGCCGGTGCAGTGCACTTCAGTGACCAGAAAACGGTATTTGTCACACCGCTCACGCACGCAGCCCCGGAAGACACCGGCGAGGGATAAGCTCAGGCGCATGACTGTCAGGCGCCTCCAGGTTTCCGGGATCTCGCTCACCCTGCTGCTGTTCATAGCGCACGCAACCAACGACGCGTTCGGCAGCATGCTGTCCTCGCTGCTGCCCACCCTGCAGATCCGCTTCGGTGCAAGCGAGACACTCCTGGCGCTGCTTGTCGCCACCTACTCGCTCAGCTCGTCGGTCATGCAGCCCGTGTTCGGCGCCCTTGCTGACCGCTGGGGCCGCCGCACCACCGGCGCGCTGGGGGTGATGACGTCATCGGCGGTGCTGAGCCTGATCGGCATCGCTCCCAACCCTTGGTTCCTGCTCCTCCTGCTGCTGTTCGGCGGGCTCGGCTCTGCCGCTTTCCACCCGTCGGGCACCGGCATGGCGCGCGACGCAGCCCGCAGCAAGGGCGGACTGGCTGTAGGCCTGTTCAGCGCGGGCGGCACGATCGGCCTCGCAATCGGTCCACTGGTGATCGGAACGCTGCTGATGAACGGCTGGCTGCACTGGTCGCCGCTGCTGATGATCCCCGGCCTGGTCATGGGACTCCTGATGCTGCTGCTGATCCCGAAGCAACCGGTTCAGACCGGCAGCGCGCGTCCGAAGATATTCGACCTGGAGCTGTTCCGTGGACCAGTGGGTGCGCTCACCGTCGCGGGCACGCTGCGTTCGATCTCGTGGGTGGCGTTCAACAACTCATGGCCACTGTGGCTCGTCAATCACCGCGGACTGAGCAATGACAGCCCGGTCATCTTCTGGTCGCTGGCGGTATTCGGGTTCGCCGGTGGTTTCGGCGGGATCATCGCTGGCCTGCTTGAAGGCCGGCTGAGCCGTCAGGCGCTGGTGACCGGCACGATGCTGTTCGCGCTGGTGCCGCTGTTCCTGCTGTTCCTGATCACACCCGGGTCGCTGCCGTACTACCTGTGCATCGCCGTGGCCGGAGCCTGCATCAACGGCGGCCTGCCGCTGATGGTCGTGAGCGCCCAGGACCTGGCGCCGCACGCTGTGGGCACCGCCTCAGGCATGCTGATGGGGCTCACCTGGGGGACTGCCGGCGTGCTTTACCTGGGTATCGGCGCCCTGCAGCAGACCGTGGGAATCTTCCCGGCCATGGTGTTCAGCTTCCTGACACTCATTCCCGGTGCGCTGCTGGCCAGGCGGGTCCTGCAACGCAACCGGGCGGCACTGGGCAACTGATCCGGCCGGTCAGGCCTGACCGCTCGAGCC
>CALDPK010000095.1 GCA_937911855.1 uncultured Trueperaceae bacterium
AGGGAGCGCTCCTCGATGTGGGGCGACGGCCAGGAGGGCTCCCCCACCCCCCGGCCGGGACGGTCCGCGTAGGAGGCACTGGGCGGCACGCTGTCCTGCATCCAGGCCCGCAGCTGCGGCTCCTGCATGATGCCGGTGTCGGTGCCTTTCAGCCACTGATCCCACCAGCGCAGCGACTCCTGCAGGAACCCGACTTTCGGTCCCGGTACGCCCTGGTGCGGGTAAGTGTGACCCCACGGGCCGATCAGGCCGAGCCTGGGAACGTCCAAGTTCTCAAGCAGCCGCGGTATCGCGTTGGTATACGCGTCCGCCCAGCCACCCACAGCGAATACCGGGCATCTGATGGCCGAGTAATCCTCGTTCACCGAGCCGTGCTTCCAGAACTCGTCCCGCTGCTGGTGTTCCAGCCAGTTCTCCTGCCAGAAGCTGGTCTTATCCAGCTTGTCGAGCCATTTCTCGCGCCAGTCCGCGCCGGCGGTTACCGGATCAGGTGAACGCGAGTTCATGGCCAGCATGGTTGAAGCCCAGGACAGGTTTTCGTTCAGCAGCGTGCCGCCCATGTAGTGCACGTCATCTGCGTAACGGTCGTCGGTCGAGCAGACCGTGATGACCGCTTTCAGTTCCTCGGGCTGGCGGGCAGCGATTTGCAGGCCGTTGAAGCCGCCCCAGGAGATGCCGATCATGCCGACTGCGCCGGTGGACCACGGCTGTCCGGCGATCCATTTGAGGATCTCGAGTCCGTCGTCCTGCTCCTGCTTCAGGTACTCATCGTGCATAACGCCGTCCGAGTCGCCAGTTCCGCGGATGTCCACCCGGATGGAGGCGTAACCGTGAGCGGCGAAGTAAGGGTGCGTCTCCGCGTCGCGGGCCCGCGTTCCATCGCGCCTGCGGTAGGGCAGGTATTCGAGGATGGCAGGGACCGGGTTCTCTTCGGCGTCTTCGGGCAGCCATATGCGTGCTGCGACCCTGGTGCCGTCGGAGAGGTGAATCCAGGTGTGTTCGATTTCCCGTACCTTGCGGAGTACAGGGTCTGTTTGAGGCAAAATGATCCTTCCGGCAGGTCGTCTGTCAAGTGATAGCTCAGGCGGCGGCCGGTCCTGCCCCGTTGATGTGCGGCCAAAGCCCGCTGGTTACGAATATATACCCGGTACGAACGAGTATCCGGTAATTATGAGCGAAACCATCATTGCTGTTGCATTTCGGCTCGGCTACCTGAACAGGCTATCACAAGAGTCCGCCATAGCGGTTAGATATTGCTGTGTACGCCGCCCGGCGCCGCGACCACGCGGTTCAGCGGCCAGGCCGCGCCAGCACCTGTGTCCAGTACGGCCTGCCCTCAGCCGAGTACGACACGGCGACACCCATGTGCACCGCGTTCTGGCTCATCAGGTTCCGGCAGTGCCCGGGACTGCTGGCCCAGCCGTTAAGCACGGCAGCCGCGTCACGGTAACCGACCGCGACGTTCTCGCCGATCCAGCTCCAGGCGTAGCCAGCCGCCAGTGCGCGCTGCGCTACGTTACTACCGCCACGTCCCTCATGGCTCATGCGACGGGTCTCGGCCATGTAGTCGCTGTGCCGCTGTGCAGCCAGCTCCAGGTTGTCACTCCATTTGAGGGGAGCAGCAGCGGGGAACATTTGGTTCCCACAAGTCTGTGGTTGCGCGCGGAACTCATTGACAAGCCGCAGCAGAGGTCTGTCAGCGGTTGGCGGAGCAACAGGCGGTTCTGGCTCTTTCGGAGGTTCAGGGCTGACCGGTGGCTCCGGCTGTACCGGAGGAACTGGGCTGACCGGTGGCTCCGGCTCCACGGGCGGTTCCGGTTTTACAGGCGGTTCTGGCTCTGCGGGAGGTACCGGGATGACGGGCGGATCTGTGATTGGCGGGGGCCCGGGTATTGGGTCGGGAGAAGGTTCCCGATCAGGCGGGCCGTCGCCAGCCTGCGGCACGCTGGTGCCACAGGCTGTCAGGAGAAGGATGGTGATTGCAATTGCGGATAATCTGGAAAATCGGAACAGCTCAAACACTGGCTGGTACTTGACCTTGATGCGCCCTGAGAATGATGAAGCTCTGGCTCAGCTGGCAGCGTCCTTGAATTCAGCGATGAGCTTGCTGATCGTGTCCTTGGCGTCACCGAACAGCATGCGGGTGTTGTTCTTCACGAACAGTGGGTTCTCGACGCCGGCGAAACCGGGTTTCATGGAACGCTTGAGTACGAACACGGTGCGGGCTTCGTCCACGTTGATGACCGGCATTCCGTAGAGCGGGCTGCCGGGGTCTTCTTTGGCGGCGGGGTTGACCACGTCGTTGGCGCCTATGACTATGGCGATGTCGACGACGTCCATGGTCGGGTTCACGTCGCCAGGTTCAACGAGTGACTCGTAAGGCACGTTCGCCTCAGCCAGCAGCACGTTCATGTGACCGGGCATGCGGCCGGCCACGGGGTGGATGGCGTAGCGGACCTCACTGCCGTTCGCTTCGAGCAGGTCAGCCAGTTCCTTGACCACATGCTGCGCCTGTGCCACGGCCATGCCGTAACCCGGGACTACCAGCACGTTCGCCGCCGCTTCCAGCATGTAGTAAGCGTCTTCGGCGCTGATCGGATTGGGTTCGCCTTGCGGACCAGCAGCGGCAGTCGCGCCAGTTGTAGTCACTGACCCGAAGCCGCTGAACAGCACGTTGGCGAGTGAGCGGTTCATGCTCCTGCACATGATCTGGGTCAGGATCAGGCCGCTGGCACCGACCAGGGCGCCTGCGACGATGAGCACGGTGTTGCCGAGGATGAAGCCGGTGGCTGCGGCGGCGATGCCGGAATAGCTGTTGACCAGCGAAACCACGATGGGCATGTCGGCTCCACCGATCGGCAGGACGACCAGCACACCCAGTGCGAACGAGAACAGGATGATGAGGATCAGTGCCCAGTAGGAGCTAAGTGGCCACATCACCAGCACCGCTCCAAGAGCCAGCGTTGCAAGCAGCAGCCCGCCGTTGATCAGATGCTGATTGGGAAACAGGATGGGTCGGCCGGAGATCCGTTCACTCAGCTTCAGGAACGCGACGATACTGCCGGTAAGGGCGATGCCGCCGATGACCACGGCCAGGAAGGTCGACACGCCGGTGAAGATGTCCATCGCTGGCTGGTTGTGATACTCGGTCCAGGCTACAAGGAGGCTGGCTGCACCACCACTGCCGTTGAGCAGCGCCACCATCTCGGGCATGGCGGTCATCTTCACCATGCGGGCGGAAATGACGCCGATCAGCGAACCGGCCGCCAGACCGATGAGGATCCATTCGAAGTTCACGCCACCCTGAACGAGGGTTGCGGCCACCGCGATGAGCATGCCGACCGCGGTGGCGCTGGCGTTGTGGTTGCGGCAATGGGTGGAACGCGACTGGATGGCCTGGGCGTTCGCGGTTGCGCTGTTCGCGCCGTTGCTTGCCTGGCAGGTGCATCGCGCGTCCTCGCCGGTCGCCTCGCTGTTCCGCGCGCTGGCCGGCACGGTGGTCAGCTACCGCGACGGCGACTACGGCTTCAGCCTGTCGTGGGACGGCGGTGGCGCGCTGGGTGAATTGGTCCGTACCCACAACGAACTGGGCGACGTGCTGCGTTCCCAGCGCCAGTCGCTGGTCCAGCGCGAACTGCTGCTGGACACCATGGTCCAGCACACGCCGGTGGCGATGGTGCTGGTCGACCCGGCGCGCAGGATCGTCCATGCCAACCTGGCCGCCCGCAAGTTGCTGGGCGAAGGCCGCCGGCTGGAAGGTCGCGGCTTCGAGGAGCTGCTCGAGCATGCGCCGGCGGCGATGCGCGAGGCGTTCGAGCGTGGTGCGGACGGCATGTTCACGATCAGCGACGACACCACTGATGGCAGCGACCCCGACCACGGCGACGAGGACATCTACCACCTGGCCCGGCGCATGTTCCGGCTCAATGGCCGCCAGCACGAACTGGTCCTGTTGCGCCAGCTGACCGCCGAGCTGAGGCGCCAGGAGGTGCAGACGTGGAAGAAGGTGATCCGGGTGATCAGCCACGAGCTCAACAACTCGCTGGCGCCGA
>CALDPK010000096.1 GCA_937911855.1 uncultured Trueperaceae bacterium
TCGACTCGATGGCCCGGGCGTGCGCTTCAAGCCCTTCTGCCCGCGCCATGCGCGCTCCGGCTGGTCCGGTCTGCGCCACGAGCTGCCGGCTGCTGCGGACTACGGGCATGACCTTCTGGAAGTCGCGCAGGTTCACGAAGCTCGAGAACCTGGCACTGCGGCCCGTCGGCATGACGTGGCTGGGTCCGGCAATATAATCGCCGAGCGCTTCCATGGTCGAGTGGCCGACGAATATTCCGCCGGCGTTCGTGACGAGCGGCAAAAGGGCGTCGGGGTCCTCAACCAGCAGGCACAGGTGTTCCGGGGCGAACTCGTTGGCTACCTGCATGCCTTCCTGCAGATCTGCCACCAGTATCGCCGCGCCGCGCTCCTCAAGTGATTCGTTCGCCGTTTCAGCTGTCGGCAGTCCGGCGGCAGCTTCCGGCAGACCTGCCAGCACCGCGTCCAGCAGCGCCTGCGAATCCGTCACCAGCACCGGCACTGCCCCTTCGTGCTCCGCCTGGGCCAGCAGGTCGGCGATAACGTCCTGCGTGCGCGCGCTGGAGTCCGCCAGCACGAGCGTCTCGGTCGGTCCCGGCAGTGATTCGATGCCGACCAGTCCGAACAGCTGCCGCTTCGCCTCCATCACGAAGCGGTTGCCGGGTCCGACGATCTTGTCGACCGGCATGACCGTTTCGGTTCCGAGGGCCAGTGCAGCGACCGCCTGGGCGCCACCGGCTGCGTAAACTTCGTCGATGCCCAGTTCGTGAGCGACCGCCAGGACGGCCTGATGCGGCGCGCCGCCAGGGCCGGGAGGGCTGGCGACAGCTATCCGGCTGACTCCGGCGACCTGCGCTGGCACCGCAGTCATGATGAGCGTGCTGAACAGTGGCGCCTGGCCGCCCGGCACGTAACAGCCGACGCTGGCCAGGGGGCGTACCAGCATGCCGAACTCCGAATCACCTTCGCTGAAACTGAAGCCGGTCTCGCGCTGATGCGAATAGTAATTCCTGACCCGGCTGATCGACAGGCGGATGGCTTCCATGAGCTGCGCGTCAAGCGTGGCATGGGCCTCCTGCAGCCGGGCAGCGGGCACGCGCAGCGCTGTTGCCTCGCGGCTGTCGAACTGCTGCGTCAGGCGCATGACGGCGGCGTCGCCATCTTCCCTGACCGCTCTTATCACGTCGCGCACTACCTGCGCGGCGTTACTGCCGGTACTGTCAGCCTGCCGGTCACCCGACCATTTTTTCGCACTTTCGAAGCCAGTCAGAAGCCGCATATCATTTCAAGTTAGCACGCCGCCAGCGCCGCGCAGCGCGCCCGGATGCGTGGAAAACGAAATCGGGGCACACCGCCCCTAAGCGGTGTGCCCCGATTTTACGCACCCTTACGGGTGTAAGAAACGGCTGTCAGGCAGAGACTGACTGTGCCGCGTCGCGCGAAACATCCACGAGTTTGCGGAATGATTCGGGCTCCCGCACTGCCAGGTCGGCAAGGACCTTACGGTCCATTTCGACACCGGCAACGCGCAGACCGTGCATGAAGCTGGAGTAACTCACACCTTCAAGACGGGTCGCAGCGTTGATGCGTGCAATCCACAGGCGCCGGAAGACATTCTTCTTGTCGCGGCGATCGCGGTAGCTGTAATCAGCGGCGTTGAGGAGGGTCTGGGTTGCGTTACGGACGTTCTTGCGGCGTCCGCTGAAGCCTTTGGCCCTCTTCAGGATCTTCTTGTGCCTGGCGCGGCGCGTGGTTCCGGTCTTGGTTCTTGGCATCTCTTAAGCCCCCTTACTTTCCGTAGGGAAGCAGCGCCCGGATACGGACGGCTTCTGACTCTGAGATGACGAGTCCACGACGGCCCTGGCGGATGCGCTTACCCGACTTGTGGTAGCTCAGGTGGCGCTTGCCTGAACGCATGGCCACGACTTTACCTCGCCCTGTGATCTTGACACGGGCTTTGGTGCCCTTATGGGTCTTCAATTTAGGCATCTTGCTTATCTCCCTGACACCAGCTTGGCACTGGCGTCTGCTTGAACTGTCCGGCGGTGAAGCCGCGGAGCTTCTGGTGAATCAGTCGCTTACGGGGCGCAGGGTCATGTTCATGTCCATGCCTGCGATGCTCGGTGGCGAATCGACGATGGCGTTTCCGGAAAGTTCCTTGGCGACCCGATCGAGAATCTGCTTGCCGAGCTCCGGATGAGCACGTTCACGACCACGGAACATTATTACGACCCGAACCTTGTGGCCTTCCTTGAGGAAACGGCGGATGTGGTTGACCTTGGTAACGAAGTCATGGTCGCCAATCTTGACCCTGAACTTGATGGACTTCATTTCCTGCTGACGGCTGCGCTTGCGGGCGTCCTTCTCCTGCTGCTGCAGCTCGTAGCGGTACTTTCCGTAGTCCAGCATCTTCGCCACTGGCGGCTGGGCGGCTTCGCCTACCAGCACCAGGTCCAGGTCGATCTCCCTGGCTCGCGCTACAGCTTCACGGGTATCAACGATGCCCTGCTGCTGTCCGTCCGCGCCAATCAGTCTTACCTGCCTGACGCGAATCTGATCGTTCACCTTCAAATCTCTCGCTATGGACTTCACCTCCAAAGTGAATGCGTACATTACCTGCACGCAGCGTGCCAGTCTAGCACAACAGGCTGCCTTTCAGCAACGGACAGCCGACAGCGCAGCACCGGTCCGAAAACGTGTACATTCAGTCATGAGAACTGTTCGCACCGGCGAGGAAATACATTACAGGGGTCAGCGCTGGACGGTGTCACAGGTCGATCCGGCCCGCATGAATCCGTACCGCCTGGTCAGGACCGAGCCCACCGGAACCGAAGTTGAGTGGGTGACGCGCGAGCAGCTGGAGCGCATCCAGAGTTACGTGCGCGCTGTTGAGGATACTGACCGGGTCTGATTCACCAGCGCTTCGCCAAGCGCCTGACCTGCCGCTGCTGCACCGGCGAAGTCCAGCTCCGGGTCGACGCACCAGCCGGCTGCCGCCAGCCCCGCCGTCTGCCTGAGCCAGACCCCGTCCTCGAGCTGACCGTCGTCGATCACCCTGGCGGTCACACTGCCGGGTCCAGCTGAACCATCGAACTGGCGGGTGACCTCCCGCAGCTCCACTCCCAGCCCTTCAAGGCTTTCTGCCAGTTCCGGATAACTCATCTGCGACGGTCTGCCTGCCATCTCGGTGAGGCTGCCCTGGCTGAGTTTTGCCGCCAGGAAACTGCCGGCGCACACTGCCACAAGCGGGGCACTGAAACGCGGGCCTTCCCAGGTGCCCACCCCCGTGACCGCGCCGCCCTCCCCCAGGATCTCGCTGACGCTGGCCTGCAGTACGTGCAGGTTGTCGCGCTGTTCCAGCAGCCACTTGGCCCGGCCGTGCAGCTGCCGTGCCTGCGGAACCTGGCTGAATCCTTCCAGAACTGCCCCCGTGAACGAGGACTCACTTCCTGACAGCTGCACGCCCGGGTCCGCGTAGAACACCGTGTCGAGGCTGGCGCTGACCAGCAGCGTGTCCAGCCCCGCTCCGGAGCAGATCCAGGCGGCACTGCAGCCCGCGGGGCCCGCGCCGACGATGATCACGTCAGGCATGAGCTATTCCGATATCGGCACGGTCGCGGTCATGTACGGCTGACGCCTGCCGGCAGCAGTGATTATCACGTGCCGGTTGTCGGGCAGCCGCTGGTGGATGAGGACGCCGCGCTTCGCGCCGCCCAGAGCCTCGACCGGCGCCTCTGCGTTCAGGATCACCCGCAGGTGATGGCCCAGCCCGGATTTGAGCTGGCCGTACTCGTAACGACCGTCGCCTTCCAGGCGGTAGCCGAAGAAGAACTCGGTGCGTTCACCGCCGGCGTAAACGGTGGTAAGCGACTGGGCTTCCCCGCTGCGGTAATGCGCGACGGCTTCCCAGCAGAGGGCGCTGGCTTCCTCTTCGCTCACGAAGCGTACGTGCGCGGCGCTCGTGTCACCGAAGAATGCCGCCGGGAACTGCCGCGACTGCACGTAATAGCCGTTGCGGCCCGCGCGTACCTTCATCACGTCGTTGTCGTAGGAACGCCCCTTGACGAGGCTCTTGAGGTGCGAGATGGCGAGGCCGTACCGCTGGTCGTGCGTCCCGGCGAAATGCTCCCAGTCGGGATCAATGAGCGCCATGTCAGTGTTTATCTCGAATCCCTTCAGCGTTTCACGCCGGATTTCCATTCAGTCCTGCCTCTCAGTCTGTTCAGTGATTGTACCTGCCACAGGGTGTATCCCGGCCACATGCACGGCGGAAAGTCCCATGCTCTGCAGGCGGTGGCGGACGGTGTCGAAGCCCGAATCGACAAGCGAGCGGGCGAGCACCGTCGGGCTCATGAAGCCGACCACGGACGTGGGCAGATACGTGTATGCGGCGCGACTGCCGGAGATGAGTCCGCCGATGAGCGGCAAGAGCCGCGCGAAGTAGAAACGGATGAGTGCACCCCACAGCCCTCCGGGCGGGGGTGGAAATTCAAGCACCACGAGGCGGCCGCCGGGCCTGAGCACGCGGCGGAACTCACGCAGTCCTGCTGCCGGGTCAGCCAGGTTGCGCAGTCCGTAAGCGATCGTCACAAGGTCGAAGCTGGCATCCGGGAAAGGCAGGTTCTGCGCGTCACCCTGGACGAACTGTATGTCTGCCCCTGCCTTCTGCCCTTTCGCGCGGGCGAGCTCGAGCATGCCCGCGGAGAAATCAAGGCCGGTTATGGCTGCCGCTGGTGCCTGGCGCCTCAGTTCGAAAGCCAGGTCGCCCGTGCCGGTAGCAACGTCAAGGATGGCAGCGGGGCTGTTACCGAGCCCCAGCCGTACGGCTTCCTGGCGCCAGCGGATGTCGAGCCCCAGGCTCAGTATCCTGTTCAGCAGGTCGTAGCGTCCGGCGATCTCGTCAAACATGCCCTGCACCCGGACGGCCTTGTCGGGCTGTTCGGGGCTTGAAGGTGACCGGGAGGTCACTCGGCAGCAGCGTCCTTATTCAGGTTTTCAGTGCACGTGGGGGTGTACTTCATGTTCATGCCTGCGCCCTCCACTGACGCTTTGACTGCGCCGATCCTATCACGGGCTCAGGGCCGTTTCGGGTCACTCACACGGCAGCTTAAGCGTGCCTGATGTAGCGAAAGTGCTCGCAGGACGGCACTTAATGTAGTAAGCTATACCGCTGCAGGGCGACGTGTTCACAGCATCGCGCCAATCCAGCATTGAGCGTCCAGAGGTGTCCGGCACGCAGCCGCCGGAAGCATCACAACTGCCTGTCAGGCCTCACAGAGAGAAACTATGGAATTCAGGAACGTAGCCATCATCGCCCACGTCGATCATGGCAAAACAACAATCGTGGACGGCCTGCTCCGGCAGTCTCAGGTTTTTCGCGAGAACCAGCAGATGCAGGACCGGGTCATGGACTCCGGCAGCATCGAGCGGGAGCGCGGAATCACCATTCTCGCAAAGAACACCGCAGTCGAGTACCGCGGAGTGAAGATCAACATCGTCGATACCCCCGGTCACGCCGACTTCGGCGGTGAAGTTGAGCGCGCCCTGGGCATGGTCAACGGCGTACTGCTGCTGATCGATGCAGCCGAAGGCCCCATGCCGCAGACGCGTTTCGTACTGCGCAAGGCCCTCGACCGCGGCCTCAAGCCGATCGTCGTCGTGAACAAGGTGGACCGCAAGGACGCCCGGCCTGACGCCGTGATCGACCTGACCTTCGACCTGATGGTCGAACTCGGTGCGAACGACGACCAGCTCGACTTCCCGATCCTCTACGCAATCGCGCGTGAAGGCAAGGCCTGGGTCGAGCTGGAACAGCCGGGTGACTCGTTCGAACCGCTCTTCGAGGCCATCCTCGAGCACATCCCCGCTCCCAAGGTCGACCAGGCAGCGCCGTTCCTGATGCAGGTAGCCAACCTTGACGGCTCCGATTACCTGGGCCGCATCGCTGTGGGCCGCATCGACGCCGGCACCGTCAGCCCTGGCGACAACGTCATCCGCATCGACGCCGAGGGCGGCACCGTCCGCAGCCGCGTGACCAAGGTGTTCACGCACCTGGGCCTGGCCCGCGTCGAGACCGAGAAGGCGGTGGCAGGCGACATCGTCGCCCTCACCGGCTTCGACGACGTCTCCATCGGCGACGCCCTCACCCACCCGGACCACCCGGTTGACGTGGAGCGCGTCCCGGTCGACGAACCGACCGTGCGGGTGACCTTCAGCCCCAACACCAGCCCGTTCGCAGGCAAGGAAGGCCGCTTCCTGACCAGCCGTCAGATCGGCGACCGCCTCAAGCGCGAACTGCTCACCAACGTGGCACTGCGCGTCGAGGAACTCGGCGGCGAACAGTACCGCGTCGCCGGCCGTGGCGAACTGCACCTCTCGATCCTCATCGAGACCATGCGCCGTGAAGGCTTCGAGTTCAACGTGTCGCGCCCCGAGGTGATCTACCGCGAGGAGAACGGCGTCAGGCTCGAACCGTTCGAGCGGGTCATCACTGAAGTTCCCGTCGACGCCGTCGGCGCGGTCATGGAGTCACTCTCAAGCCGCAAGGGCACGCTCGTCAACATGGAACAGGGCGAGGAACGCGCCCGGCTCGAGTTCCTCATGCCCAGCCGCGCGCTGTTCGGCTACCGCAGCACTTTCCTGTCGATGACCGCCGGTGAGGGCCTCCTCAACCACGTGTTCGACAGCTACCAGCCGCGCGTGGGTGACATCCGCAGCCGCCCCGAAGGTTCGCTCGTCGCCATGGAAGCAGGCAACACCTTCGCCTACTCCATGTTCAAGCTGCAGGACCGCGGCGAGTTCTTCATCAACCCCGGTGATGAGGTGTACGTCGGCATGATCGTCGGCGCGCTGCCCAGCGGTGAGTACGACACGTCGGTCGGGGCGCGGCTCGCGCACGCCGTCCGCCGTGGAGACGTCGACCCCGGTCACCACCTCCACTCCGTCCAGCCCCTCGAGCTCTGGACTCGCTGAACGGCAGGCGGCCAAGACCGATTTCCCGCGTTCAGCGAGACCGCGCACCAGCGCCAGGCCAATCCCTCGATTACTCCCCGTCACCACTGAAAGCGCCATGCCCAAGACTTGCAGCTGCCTGGGCCGGTGCGCAAGCTGATCGAGGGCAGGCGCTCGCTCTACTTCTTTTGGGGGATGGACAGCTTTTGACCTGGTCGAAGCGTCGACTTGCGGCTGATTTGATTGGCAACGGTGATCTGCGCTACCGACACGCCGTAGCGCTGGGCAATGCCGATCAAAGTGTCGCCCGACTTCACGGTGTGGGTCGTGACCTTCGGCGCAACGGCGGAGCTTTTACCCGTCCCGGGGGGAGGTACACTCAGTGTCTGCCCGATGCGCACCAGAGCCTTGTGAGAGACGCCATTGGCCTGGGCCAAAGCCACTGTGCTCACTCCGTAACGATGCGCGATACCCGAGAGCGTCTCGCCCGCCGTCACCTTGTGGGTGCGCAGGGCAGAGCTAGAACTCCCGGAGCCGGAGGCACCCGACGAGGAAGACCCGCCGTCGTCCTTTTTGGGCCAAGGGATGCGCAGCGTCTCACCCGACCGAATGTTGAGCTTCGTTCCCATTCCGTTGACATCGGCGATCGAAGACACCGACACGCCGTACTTGACCGCCAACCCGCTGAGCGTATCTCCGCGTCGCACTTCGTGAGTGCGCAGCTTCCGCTCCTTCTTGACCTTCCCGCGCGGCACCTTGAGCTTGTCGCCGGGGTAGATCGGCTTTCGCTCGTTGATGCCGTTCATCTTGGTGATCACCGCCACCGTCGTTCCGTAATGACGTGCGATGCTGCCCAGGCTTTGACCCTTCTCCACGATGTGGAAGAGCGGCATCGGAGTCTGCCACGGGTCCTGCCATCCTTTGGGATACACCTCGACCGTGACGCGACGGTGCGGCAAAAGCAGGGTAGCCGCTGCCTGCCTGAGTCTTTCAGGAGTCAGTTCCAAGACGTCTTCGGCGGTGCCAAGCGGAGCTAGGATGCGCTCTGGGCTCTTGCCGAACAGCCCCCCCCGCGACAGCTCGCGTGCGCGACCCAGAGACGTCTCCAGACGCTTGG
>CALDPK010000097.1 GCA_937911855.1 uncultured Trueperaceae bacterium
TTCCTCTACGACTGCGGCGAGGACCGCAGCAAGCCCCTCCCGGACTACGTGGACGTGCTGGCCCTGGATGGCTTCAACTGGGGCACCACGCGGCCGTGGCTGGGCTGGCAGTCAGCTGAGGAGATCTTCCGCATCGGGTATGACCACGTGGAGGCACTGGCGCCACTGCCCGTCTGGTTCGCCGAGATCGGCAGCACGGATGAAGGCGGCGACAAGGGTCAGTGGATCCATGACCTGCTGGTTCATGCCTGGCACTGGTTCCCCCGCCTCACGGCGATAATCTGGTTCGACGAGGACAAGGAAGCCGACTGGCGGGTCGCTTCGTCGCGGGCAGCGACCAACGCGTTCCGGCTGCTGCCCTGAACCTGCCCAGGCACGCTACACGAAGCAAAAACGCTAGACTCTGGCAAAGGAGAATCTGAATGAATGACGACAAGGCGCGCTTCGCGACCCGGGCTGTCCACTCGGACGTACCCGACCCGGACACGGGCGCACACATCACCCCCATGTACCAGACCTCAACCTTCGCTTACGGCAGCTTCCAGCGCGGGGCGGACCTGTTCGCCGGCGACGCCGAAGGGTACGTATACAGCCGGATAGGCAACCCCACCGCCAGGCGTTTCGAGCAGGCGATGGCCAGCCTTGAATCCGGCGAAGACGCAGTCGCTTTCGCCACGGGTATGGCCGCGATCAGTTCGGTCCTGATGACGCTGCTCGATCCCGGCGACGAGGTGCTGCTGCTGGGTCCGCTGTACGGCGGCACCGAAGCGCTCTTCGCTCATGAACTGCCGCGCATGGGCGTCAGCAGCCGGCACGTTTCCGCCAGCGAGCTCGAGGACGGGCTGGCCGGCGGCGCCAGGATGATCTACGTCGAAACGCCCACCAACCCCACCCTGCAGATCCACGACCTCGAGCTGGTGGCACGCCTGGCAAGCGAACACGGTGCGCTGACGGTCGTCGACAACACCTTCAGCACACCATGGCTCACGCGGCCGCTGGAGCTGGGCATCGACATCGTCGTGCATTCAGCCACCAAGTACTTAAGCGGGCACGGCGACGCGATGGGCGGCGTGGCCGTCGGCAGCGCCGAACACATGACTCGCGTCCGCATGGAAGGCCTGCGCCACCTGGGCGGCTCACTCGGCCGGCTCGAGAACCACCTGCTGCTGCGTGGCCTCAAGACGCTCGCCCTGCGCATGGAACGCCAGTGCCAGAACACCCGGGTGGTGGCTGACTTCCTCAGGCAGCACGAGCTGGTCGACAAGGTGCATTACCCCGGCCATGAGTCGCATCCCGGCTTCGAGGTCGCCAGCCGCCAGATGAAGGATTTCGGTGCGATGGTCTCGATCGAACTGAAAGGTGGCCGCGAGTCAGCAGCAGTGTTCCTGGACAACCTGAACCTGTTCATGCAGGCCGTCTCGCTCGGGGACGTCTGCTCACTGGCGACGCATCCGGCCAGCACCACCCATCAGCTGGTGGACGAGGCTGAACGCGCCCGCCAGGGCGTGAACGAATCGCTGGTCCGCCTGTCCGTGGGCATCGAGGACGAAGTAGACCTGGTTGCAGACCTCGAGCAGGCACTGGCGCGCGTCGGCGAACAGCTCAGCACGCCGGCCTGACCCGTTTAACGCCCTTTTGACGCCCGGACGGCATGATTTACCTGGAGCACATCCCGGATGGCCGGTTCAGCCGGCTGCCTGATCAGAAAGGATGAACATGAAACTGTTGGCTGACGCCAGACGAATCCTCATTTCCGCTTCCGTCCTGCTGCTGGGCGGGTCGGTCCTCGCCTGTACCGACAACCCCTGGTATCCGACGGTGGCCGGTGCCACCTGGACGTACTCGATGGCCGGTGACACCTTCACCCAGTCCATCGTGGAAGTTTCAGCCGATTCCATGACTGTGCGCATGGAGATGCCCGGTCAGGAACCTTTCGAGGTGAGCTACGGCTGCGGTCCCGACGGCATCCTGTCCGCCGGCTTCTTCGACGGGATCATGGAAGGCGTCGAGTTCGAGATGGTCAGCATGGAAGGCACGACTTTCCCGAACGACCTGACAGCCGGCACCCAGTGGGACAGCGAGATCGTGATGAGCATGGAGATGGTGGTCGAGGGCATGTCTGTTGACTCGCTCACCACCGTGACTACCGATTCCACCGCGGTCGGCCTCGAGTCGGTCACCGTGCCGGCCGGCACCTTCGACGCCATGCGAATCAACCAGGCCAGCGACATCACCATGGAGATGGTGATGATGGGCATGTCCGTCCCGCTGCCTGCGGTCAGTTCCGCGTCTGACACCTGGCTTGCCGAAGGCGTCGGCATGGTGCTGATCGTCGATCAGGACGGCACCAGGACCGAACTGATCAGCTATTCGGTTCCCTGAAGCTCAAACCGCTGCGGGTACGGGGGGAGGCTGCGTCTGTTCGCTGCCTCCCCCTCCGCTGTTACGCCCCGCCAGCACGCTCGGCCTGAAACCGCGCAGCCTGAGGGCGTTGGTCACCACGAACACGCTTGACAGTGCCATGGCTGCCGCCGCGAAGACGGGCGAGAGCATGATCCCGAACGCCGGATAGAGCACGCCCGCTGCGACGGGGATGAGCAGTGCGTTGTAGAAGAACGCCCAGAACAGGTTCTGGCGGATGTTGCGCATGGTGGCGCGCGACAGCTCGAGGGCGCCGGTAAGTGCGAGAAGGTCGTCACCCATCAGCACCACGTCCGCTGATTCCATCGCCACGTCCGTGCCGCTGCCGATGGCGATCCCCACGTCAGCCTTGGCCAGCGCGGGAGCGTCGTTGATGCCGTCGCCCACGAAGGTGACCCGCTGACCTTCGTTCTGGAGCGCGGTGACCGCGTCGACCTTGCCTTCTGGCAGTACTTCCGCCAGCACCGTGTCGATGCCCAGCTGGCGGCCGATCGCTTCTGCGGTGTTGCGGTTGTCGCCGCTGATCAGCGCAACCTTCAGTCCGGCCCGGTGCAGGCCTTCGATAGCCTGGCGCGACGTTTCCCTGAGGGGATCAGCCACCGCGATGACTGCTGCCAGCTTCGAATCCACAGCGGCGTAGAGCGGGCTGCGGCCCAGGTCGGCAAGGCGGGTTGCTGAATCGCGGACCGGCGCCACGTCCACGCCCAGGCGCGCCATGAAGCGGTCGGCGCCCACGTGGACCTGACGGCCGTCAACGGTGGCGCTGATGCCGAAGCCGGTCACGGATTCAAAAGCGTCAGGCCGCGGCACATCCAGGTCCCTGTCGGTGGCCGCACGCAGCAGCGCCCGGGCGATCGGGTGTTCGGAGCTGCTCTCGGCCGCAGCGACCAGCCGGAGAACTTCGTCCTCGCCGAAACCCGGCTGCACCAGGAAATCGGTCAGCTCCGGCCGGCCCACCGTGACGGTGCCGGTCTTGTCCAGCGCGACGACGTCGGTTTCCTGCAGCTGCTGCAGTGCGGCGCCGTTGCGGAACAGCACGCCCAGCTCCGCTGCCTTGCCCGTTCCCACCAGTATCGAGGTGGGTGTCGCCAGGCCCATCGCACAGGGGCAGGCGATTATCAGTACCGCAACTGCGGCAACCAGCGCGTTGCTGATCGCGGGTTCCGGCCCGAGCCAAAGCCACAGCCCGAAGGTGAGCAGGGCGATGCCGATGACTATCGGTACGAACACGGCCACGACCCGGTCCGCAAGAGCCTGGATCGGCAGCCTGTCACCCTGGGCGTCCTCGACCAGCTTGACTATCTGCGCCAGGGTGGTGTCCGCGCCGACGCGGGTGACCCGCGCGGTGAACGCCCCGGTCTGGTTGACCGTTCCACCGGTGACCTGAGCGCCTGCTTCCTTCTGCACCGGGACGCTCTCGCCCGTCAGCATCGATTCGTCCACGTACGACACGCCGGCTTCTACAGTGGCGTCGGTCGGCACGCGCTCGCCGGGCTTGATGCTGAGCAGGTCGCCCGGCATCAACGCTTCTATGGCGACGCTGGTTTCCTGGCCGCCGCGGATGATGCGCGCTTCCGCCGGTTGCAGGTCCATCAGCTTGCGGATGGCGTCGCCGGTACGGCCACGGGCGCTGGTTTCCATGTACTTGCCCAGCAGCACGAGCGTGATTATGACGGCAGCAGCTTCGAAGTAGACGTGCACCGCACCTTCGGGCAGCACCTGCGGGAAGAAAGTGGCCACCACCGAGTAACCCCAGGCTGCGTTGGTGCCGAGCATCACCAGCGTGTTCATGTCCGGCAGGCCACTGCGCAGCGCGGCCCAGCCGAGCCGGTAGTAGCGCAGGCCCGGGCCGAACTGGACGGCCGTGGCGAGCACGAACAGCACGTAGTTCAGCTGCTCCATGCTGATCAGGCCATGCAGCCAGTTGCCGAAGGCCGGAATCATCATGGGAACCATGTCGAGCAGGAAGATGGGGATGGTCAGGGCGGCCGCGATGATCACGTCGCGGCGCAGCCGGGCCAGCGTGACCTGGTGGGCGCGGCGCTGGGCAGCGTGGCGGTCTTCGCCTTCCGCAAGCTCCAGGATCTCGTAACCGGCCCTGGTCACGGCTTCCTTCAGCTGGGCCACGTCCACTGCCGGCGACTGCCAGCGGACGCTGGCGCGTTCGGTCGCGAGGTTGACGTTCACGTCTTCGACGCCGTCCACCTTTTTGAGCGCGCGTTCCACGCGGGCGGTACATGCCGCACAGGTCATTCCCTGGACGTCCAGGTTGATGTGCTGCAGCTGGCTGGTGCCTTCGGTCATCGTTCCTCCATACCCCCCTGGGGGAGGGGTCAATAACCCGATGATAACGCATCCGGACTGTAGTGGGAAAGGGTGGGCAACTTTCCTGCTGCCTGATACCTTGGCTGTGACAGCTTTCCCACCCGGTGGGTGGGAGGACGGAATGGAGTTGACCGATGAAACTGAAAATCATGTCTGCGGCCGCTGCGCTGCTGCTGAGTGCGTCATTCGCCCAGTCGGAAGCATTCGGCTACTGGTCGGGTGACATAGGTCCGGGCGTCCTGGACCTGGGCATCAACCTGAGCGTCGACGGCACACCGGATGAGCCGGTGGTGCTGCTCGACATCCCGGTGCAGGGTCTGTTCGAATTCCCCCTAACCGATGTGGTCATCGACGGCAACTCGCTGAGCGCCAGCCTGCCCGGCGTCCCCGGCGATCCGGTCATCTCGGGTGTCGCCGAGGCAGATCAGATGACTGGCACGTTCAGCCAGTTCGGCCAGGAGTTCGAGCTGAACCTGCTGCGCTCGGAAGTTTCCGGCCGCCCGCAGGATCCGGTGCGCCCGTTCCCGTACCTGGAGGAAGAAGTCACGGTCGTAAGTCCGGCCGGCGACGTGACGCTTGCCGGCACCCTGACCCTGCCGGAGGGTGACGGTCCCTTCACCGCCCTGCTGTTCCTGACCGGCAGCGGCGCCCAGGACCGGGATGAGGCGCTGTTCGGTCACCGCCCGTTCCTGGTTCTTTCGGACGCCCTGACCCGTGCGGGCTACGCAACCCTGCGCTTCGACGACCGCGGGATCGGCGGCAGCGAAGGAGCCGATCACCTGGCTGATTACCAGGACATGACCGCGGACGGCGTGGCCGGAGTGGAATTCCTTGCGGCCCGCGACGACATCGACACCATCGGCCTCATCGGCCACAGCCAGGGCGGTTACCTGGCGCCGCTGATCGCAGCCGAGGCTGACGTCGATTTCATCATCAGCATCGCCGGCCCCGCCGTGTCCGGCCATGAGGTCCTGCTGCTGCAGAACCGCCTGATGATCGAGGGTACGGCACCTGAAGGCACTGCTCCCGAAGAGGTTGAAGGGGTC
>CALDPK010000098.1 GCA_937911855.1 uncultured Trueperaceae bacterium
CGAGCCGCCCGGGTGGCGCGACGACCGCGCCGCCCTGCGCACCGCGCTGGCGGCCCGGTTCGAGGGCGAGGTCGGCGACCCCGCACGGCTGGCCGATGCCGTGCTGGCGATGCTGGCGACCGACCCGGGCAATGCCCTGGCCCGGCGCGGCCTCGACGATGCCCTTGCGGATCGTCGACGTCACCTCACCGCCAGCCAGCACCGCACCGGCTCTGGAAGCTGACTCACTGGCGACCCAATAGGTAGCCAACACCGCCACTGTTCCCAAGATTGCATTGAACGCCATCCCGAACACTGGGCTTGGCCCCAACAATGCGTACAGGCCGGCCAGTAACGCGGGATAACCCACCGGGTAGTGCGCAGCATAGGTGACCGCTCCATCTGGCCACAGCCAGGTATAGCCAGCACCATCGGCGATTCGGCGCGCTACGATGTCGTAGAAGTGACCGTCGGCTGCAGGAGGGAATAGGCCTGAACCCCACCAGATAGCCAGGACCCTCAACAGCGCCCCAACCCCAGCCAACGTCAGCGCATCCGACCAGCGCGCTGACCCAGGCAGCGTTCGCCGCAGGAAAGCCAGAAGGAGACTGAGCTTGGTATTTGCCCCGTGCAGCATGCCTGTCACGGCACGACCATCGGAAAATCTGCCAAGAGCCCCACTCGCTCGAGTTCCAGAACTACCTCGCAGGCTGGCAGGCCGATCACGTTGCTGTGCGAACCCTCGATGCCTTCGACCAGAAAAGCCCCACACCCCTGGATCGCGTAGGCGCCCGCCTTGCCTGGCCTGACCGCCTTGCCCCACGCCCAGGCAGCGAGGCCGATGCCAGCCACCGCGACCACGAACGCACCCAGCATGTAGCGCCAGCCGCCGGGCAGCACCAGGAAGCGCTCGCGGAGGATGGGGTCGGGCATGCTGGACAGGATCCACCAGACCAGCAGCCCGCTGGCGATCAGGATCAGGGGGACGGCAACCAGCCAGGCGGGATTGCGCTGCTTGGTCACTTGCGTTCCTCCTTGAGTGCACCGGTCACGCGGAAGTTGACCAGGCTCACGGCCACCGTGATTACGAAGATGAGTATTGATATGGCGGAGCCGAGGCCGTAGGCGTACCCACCCTGTGAACGGAAGGCCTCGTTGTAGGCCCAGCTGATCAGGATGTCGGTGCCGCGCGCGGTTGCCGTGCCCCACGAGGTGGCAGGGCCACCGTCGGTCAGCAGGAAGATGAGGTTGAAGTTGTTGAAATTGAACGCGAACGACGACAGGACGATGGGGATCATCGCCGCCCGCAGCAGCGGTGCGGTCAGGTGGCTGAAGCTCTGCCACGGGTTCGCACCATCTATCTTCGCTGCCTCGTAAAGTTCGCGGGGGATAGCCGACAGCGCGCTCAGTACCGCCGTCATCATGTAGGGCAGGCCCAGCCACAGGTTGACGAGCAGGATCGCCCCGCGCGCCGCAGTCACGTTGCCCAGCCAGTTGATCGGGTCGGGCGTGATGTCGAACAGCATGAGCAGCCGGTTGATGGAGCCGAAGTTCTGGTTCAGGAAGCCCTGCCACACCTGGATGGTGATGATGGTCGGCAGCGCCCACGGCAGGATGAGCAGCGTCCGGTACAGGTTCCTGCCGCGCAGGTCCGGGTTGTTGAGCAGTACGGCCAGCAGGACGCCGACCGCCACGTTGAGGATGATCGTCAGGAAGGCGAAGCTGATGTTCCAGCCGAAGACGGGCAGCAGGGCGCTCTGGGCGCGGCCGATTATGTAGGCGAAGTTGCGCCAGCCGACGAAGCCGTACTCGTTGTAACGGGAGATGCTCGTGGCCGCGAAACCTTCGGGCAGCGGTTCATCCAGCTCCAGCAGCACGCCGTCCTCGGCCACGATGCGCCTGGGCAGTTCGTTGGCGATGCTGATGCGTACAAAGTCCATGTCGGGTGGGAACGGTGGCTCACGCTCCAGCGTGACCGAAGTTCCGTCGCTCGCCAGGATCCCGACCGTGAAATCGAAGCCCAGCTCGGGCAGGTGCAGTTCGGCCTGGATGGCGTCGCGTCCCGCCGGCAGCGGTTCAGCGAGCGTGAGTTCGGTTCCCTCGAGTGCCGTCGCGACCGCCGCAATCATCTCCGCGCTGTAGACCACCGCGCGGACGCCGTTGCAGCCGTCCCGCAGCAGGTCGCAGTCCAGGCTGGCGGCGTCGCTTATCTCGACGCGGTTACCGTCGACTGCGACTATCGCCGTGTTGCTGCTGATGTTGAGCTGGCCGTTGCGGATGCCCGCGTAATCGGTGAAAGCCAGCCAGAACGTGAGTGCCACGGGGAAGAACGTGAAGGTCAGCAGGAAGATGATGGCGGGCAGCACGTAATACCAGGGCATGATCCACTGGAAGCGCCGGGCGATGAACACCAGCAGCACGACCAGCACGGCCAGGCCGGCGAGCAGGCCGGTCCACGCCGGCAGGCCCGGGATGATCTGCCAGAGGCCGAGCAGCAGCAGGTAACCGCCGATGGCCGCGCCGATCATGGCACCGCCCAGGAGCAGCAGCGACTTGACCAGGCCGCCCGCTGTCGAGCGTGCCCTGGGCAGTATCTCTTGCGGATTGGACAGATCCACAGTAAGTCAGCTTTCTTCAGAAAATAACGGCCAGGAGCACGCAGGCGGCTCCTGGCCGGGTTGGGCTTTCAGCTCAGTTTTGCAGCTGTGTGATCAGTTGCCGCCGATTTCATCCTGTGCGGACTGGAGGCTGCCGGCAACGTCGGAGTTCTCGGTCTCGAGGATGACGGACAGGGCGTTGCCCACCGGGGTCCAGACGGTACCCATCTCGGGGATGTTGGGCATGGGTTCTGCATGGATGAGCGCTGCGCCGAAGCCCTGGATGACGGGGTCATCCGATACCTGTGCGAGCGCACTGTTGGAGGCGGGGATGCGGCCGGTTTCCTGGGCGAGGCTCACCTGGGCGGCCTGGCGCGTCAGCCACTTGGCGAAGTTGGCGGCGTTGACCTGCTGGTTGCTGAACTGGTTCATCAGCACGCCCTGCACGCCCATGAAACCGCTGAACGGGGTGCCGTCGGCCAGGGGCGGGACTGGCGCGACAGCGACGTTCACGCCGGCTTCGCGGTACTGGCTGATCGACCAGGGGCCGGTGTAGATCATCGCGAGT
>CALDPK010000099.1 GCA_937911855.1 uncultured Trueperaceae bacterium
TTACGGTCGAAGCGTGCGCTCGGCGGATGATTACGCGGTCACGTACCTGCTGGACTCTGATTTCCCAAGGTTCATAAAACGGCAGCAGTCACGCCTGCCGGAATGGTTCACCGAAGCAGTTGAATTCGATCAGGACGTGGACTGAGCGTCGCCTTCAGCCCTGAACGGCAGCCTTGACGGCCGGTCGACCGGAGTGCTGAGCACCATGGTCGTCTCGGTGCGTTCCACGCCTTCCATCATCACCAGGCCGTCTAAGAACATGTCCAGCTCATGCGTGTTGGCGACCCGCACCAGCAGCAGGTAACTGTAGGCGCCCGCCACCGAGTGCAGCTGCTCCACCTGCTCCAGCGCCGAAAGCCGCTCCACCAGCGCTTTGGCCGGCTTGCGGGGCTGCGGAACTATCCACACGAAGGCAGTGACGCTGAGGCCCAGTGCCTCGCGGCCCAGCTCTGCGCGGAATGAACGGATCACCCCGGACTGCTCGAGTTTGCGGATGCGTTCACCTACGGCAGGGGCAGAAAGCTTCACCTGCTTGGCGATTGCGGCGTGGGAAGCCCGGCCGTCTTCACGGAGAATCTCCAGGATGCGTCGGTCAGTAGCGTCGAAATCCATCTATAGTGCGACACACTAGCACGCGGCAATATTGGTAGTTTGGGTTGTGCGGATTCTTTTCATAGGCGACATCTTCGGCAACCCCGGACGGCGGGTTACGGCCAGGTACCTGGCTGAGCACGACGGGCAGTTCGACCTGGTGATCGCCAACGGCGAGAACGCCACGGCCGGCCGCGGCCTGTCCCGCAAGCATTTCGATGAACTGCGCGGGCTGGGCATCGACCTGATCACCCTGGGCAACCACACCTGGGACCAGCGTGACGCCATCGAGGTGGTCGCCGAGACCCCCAGGTTGTTGCGCGCCGCCAACTACCCGGCCGGCACACCCGGCCTGGAGATGGCGGTCATCGAATCACAGAATGGTGAACGCCTGGCGGTCGCCCAGCTGCTCGGCCGCGTGTTCATGGAACCGATGGACGATCCTTTCGCGAAGGCTGAAAGCCTGGTGGAAGCCGTGCCGGACGGCGTCCCCCTGCTGGTGGACGTCCACGCCGAGGCGACGAGCGAGAAACGCGTACTCGGCTGGCAGCTGCGCGGCCAGGCCGCAGCTGTCGTGGGCACGCACACCCACGTGCAGACGGCTGACGAGATGGTCGTCGACGGCACCGGCTACATCACCGACGTGGGCATGACCGGCATCCAGGACTCCGCCATCGGAATGGCCTACGACGAGGTTCATTACCGGTTGACCCGGCACATGCCCAAACGCTTCAGGCCCGCTGATGAAGGCACCGCTGCGCTGTGCGGTGTGATCCTGACCACCTCCGGCGACAGGTGCACCCACATCGAGCGGATCCGCTGGTCTGCTGACGCATGAGCAGCGGCGACAATTTCGCTGCCCTGCGGGCTGACGTCGACTTTCTGGGAACCGCGCTCGGGGACGTACTGCGTGAACTCGAGGGCGACGAACTGTTCAACCTGGTCGAGCAGGTCAGGCGGCTGACCAAACAGCTGCGTTCGAATGAAGCCGGCCCCGGAGCCCGTGCCGAACTGGAGTCGCTGGTGAGCGGACTCAGCGCCGAGCGCTGCGGCCAGCTGATCAGGGCGTTCAGCACCTACTTCCAGCTGGTCAACCTGGCGGAGGAGATCCACCGCGTGCGCGTCAACCGTGAACGTGAGGCGGTGGCGACGAGCGAGGAACCCCGCAACGAATCTGTGCTGGCAGCGTTCAAGGTGCTGCGCGACGAAGGCTGGTCGGCAACCGAGATCCGCAACTTCCTGGACAACCTGGACGTGCAGCTCACCATCACCGCGCACCCCACCGAGGTCAAACGCTACACCGTGCGCCTGAAGCTGGAACGGATCACCGAGGCTATGCGGAGACTGGCTGAGCAGGACCTGTCGCCCGAGCGGCGGAACGCCCTGCAGACCGAGATACTGGCCGAGATCTCGACGCTGTGGCAGACACGTGAACTGCCGCACGACAAGCCGCGCGTGGAAGACGAAGCCAAGAGCGCCCTCTACTACTTCCGCCGCTCGATCCTGAGCGAGCTGCCCCGCATCCTGGGCGACATCGAACAGGCGTTCGAGACGTACTTCGGTGCCGATTCGCCGGCACCCCTGCCCCCGGTCTTACGTTTCCGCAGCTGGATCGGCGGCGACCGGGACGGCAACCCGTTCGTGACCCCCGAGGTGCTGCAGCGGACGCTGGCACTGCAGTCGCAGGTGGCACTGGAATCAGCCAGGGCTGACATGGACAGGATGGTGCAGCGGCTGTCGCTGTGGGCCGAGCGGCTCGACGTACCTGAGCTGCTGGAGCGCAAGCTGGCGGGTGAGCAGGCAGGCACCGGGGAAGCCCGGGCACGTTTCCCTGAGGAACCGTTCAGGCAGCTGATCTGGCTGATGCATCATGGCCTGGAGCTGGAAGAGAGCGGTGAAGGCCGCTACCCCGGCGGCAGCGAAGGCTTCGAACGGGACCTGGAACTGCTCGAACATTCACTCACGGACAGCGGCAACAAGCGCGCGGCCCGCTCGTTCGTCCGGCCGGGTCACTACCGGGCGCAGGCGTTCGGCTTCCACCTGGCTGCCATGGACACCCGCGAGAACTCGAGCGTCCACGAACTGGTGATCGCCGACCTGTTCGCTCAGGCCCGCGTCACCTTCCATTACCAGGAGCTGAGCGAAGAAGAACGGGTCGAGCTGCTGACCCGGGAACTGCATTCCACCCGGCCGCTGACTGGACCCAACAGCGACCTGCGTGACGAGACCCGCCAGGCCCTCGAGTTCATCAGGGTTCTTTCGGCCTCACGTGAACGCTACGGCCGGGAGGCACTGGGCAGCTACGTCATCTCGATGACCGAAGGCGTGAGCGACGTCCTCGAGGTCCTGGTCCTGGCGCGCGAGGGCGGCCTGACGGACCTGGACGTCACTCCGCTGTTCGAGACCCGCGAGGACCTGGCTGCCGCCCCCGCGATACTGAAGGAACTGTTTGCCATCCCCGCCTACCTGCAGCACGTGCAGCGGCGCGGCATTCAGGAAGTGATGATCGGTTACTCGGATTCGAACAAGGACGCCGGTTTCCTGACGGCCAACTGGGCCCTGTTCGAGGCTCAGGAGGCCGTTGCCCGCGTATGCCGGGAGGCCGGGGTGAAGTGGCGCATCTTCCATGGGCGCGGCACCAGCATCGGCCGCGGCGGCGGTCCCACCGGCATGGCCATACTGGCGCAGCCGCCCGGTTCGCTGGCCGGCCGCATGCGCATCACCGAACAGGGCGAGGCGCTGAGTGCCCGCTACTCCGATCCCGACCTGGCGCACCGACACCTGGAGCAGCTTGTGTACGCGTTCCTCATCTCGTCTGCGCGTGACGCCGGCGAGCCCGAGCAGCCCGACCCGCACTTCCGTGAAGTCATGGAACGCGCGAGCAACGCTGCCTTCGCCCGCTACCGCGAGCTGCTCGAAGCAGATGGTTTCCTGGACTTCTATCACACCGTCACGCCGATAGAGGAGATCAGCCGGCTGCAGGTGGGCTCACGGCCGGCGCGCCGCAAGGGCGAGCGCTCGCTCAGCAACCTGCGGGCGATCCCGTGGGTGTTCTCGTGGACGCAGAGCCGAGCGATCCTGCCCGGCTGGTTCGGCCTGGGCACCGGCCTGCAGGCGGTCGGGCTTGACAGCCTGCAGCGCATGTACCGTGATTGGCCGTTCTTCCGCACGGTCATCGACTTCGCACAGATGAGCCTGGCCAAGAGCGACATGGGCATCTTCCGGGCGTGGCTGCGGCTGGTGCCTGAAGGACTGCGCGAACGGTTCGGTGCCATGATCCTGGACGAGTACGCACTCACGGCGCGGCTCGTGCAGGAGGTGACCGGCGCGGACCTGCTGGAAACGGATCCCACGCTGGTCCGCTCGGTCCAGCTGCGTAATCCGTATGTTGATCCGATCAGCTTCCTGCAGGTGGAGCTGCTGAGCCGGCTTCGCAGTCTGCCGGAGGACAGCAGCGAGCGCGGGCAACTGGAATACTCGATGATGGTCAGCCTGCAGGGGGTCTCGGCCGCCCTGCGCAACACCGGCTGAACCTCAAGGCTCCGTCTCTCATGAGGCTCAGAGCAGCGAAACATAGCATTGAGACAGTAAATGGGGGGTTGGAAGGCCACATATGGACTTGCTTGTCAGCGGAGGATTAGTCCTCCTAATTATCATTCTGATCTCCATCTACGCCGTCTACCTGTTCTTCGTGCGCCTGTTCAAACTGTCGCGCGAACCGATGGACGTGGACGCGCTCATGGAGAAAGTCAACGCCGCAGTACTCAAACGCGACCTGGACGGTGCGATCAGGACCACCAAAGAGCATGGCGGTCCCGTCGGACGCGTGCTTCACAAAGCTCTTACCCGTATCCCTTACGGGCGTCCGGCCGTGGAGGCAGCGTTCCAGGAAGGCCTCATCGAGGAAGAGATGCGGCTCTCGCGTGGACTCAGGCCACTGTCGACCATCGCTCAGATCGGTCCGCTCCTGGGTCTCCTGGGCACGGTGACCGGGATGATCATCGCGTTCGGCGAACTCTCCAACCTGAATATCGGTAACCCCGAGGCACTGGCAGGCGGCATCGGCCAGGCACTCGTGACCACGGCTGCCGGCCTGATCCTCGCCATTCCCACGCTGATCGGCCACAACTACCTCGCCAGCCGGGTTGACCGCATGCTCACCGAAATCGAGCGCAGGCGCGAAGAACTGATGGGCAATGTCGTGCAGGTCGTTCTGGACCGGCGGGATGACAAACGAGCACCCCGCCCCGTACAGACGACGGCCGCCTGAAATGCGCAACCGTCGCCTGGTACGTCGGCAGCGCCCGACGATCTTCCTGGACATGACGGCCATGGTGGACGTCGTGTTCCTCCTGCTGATCTTCTTCATGGTGTCGACCACCTTCATCACCGTCAGCCAGGCGCTGCCGGTGGACTTGCCGCAGGCCACCACGGCCTCGCCGCAATCCGGTGACCTGCCCACGGTGACCATCACGGCTGACGACGAGATCTACGTTGGTGGTGAACAGGTGACCGAAGAGACCCTGGTTGAAGTCCTGGAAGCAGAGATAGCTGCGACGGGCCAGAGCACCGTAGTGCTGCGGGCGGACCAGACCATCACCCACGGCCTGTCCGTGCGCGTGATGGACCTCATCACCACGGCCGGTGGTACCAGGATCGCCATTTCGACAGGCAATTAGCAGTGACGTTCTTCCGACAGCTCTCCGAGGTCTGGAGTGACCCCGACAAGCGCCGCGCAGCGTTGCTGTCGCTGGCGTTGCACCTGGCCATACTGCTGCTGATCCTGGCTGCATGGCTGCAGCGCCCCCAGGTGCCGCCCGAGCAGTTCATCGTCATCGACGTGGGCACGCCGCAGTTTTCAGAGCAGGTCACGGACGCTGCGACCGTCGACTCACCGGCGCCGCTGGCACCGGAACCTCTGGTGGAAGCAGACGCCGAAGGTGATCCCCAGGCGCGTGCTACCGAGGATGAGCTGGCTCAGTCACCAGAGCCCGACCAGCTGACGCAGCAACCCCCGGCCAATGATCCGGAAGCGCCTGAGTTCGCCGAGGAAGCCCAGGACCTGGACGCGACCGAGGTGGGCGACGCCGTGGCCGAGGAGCCGCAGGTCGAACCCGACCCGGAGCCGGTCGCAGAACCCGAGCCTGAACCTGAACCCGAACCGGTTGCCGAGCCGGAACCCGAGCCCGAGCCGGTCGCTGAGCCTGAACCTGAACCCGAGCCGGTGGCTGAACCGGAGCCAGAGCCTGAACCTGAGCCGGTGGTCGAGCCCGAGCCGGAACCTGAACCCGAACCTGTGGCTGAGCCGGAGCCGGAGCCTGAACCCGAGCCGGTCGTGGAACCTGAGCCGCTCGAGATTCCTGAATCGCCGGTCGTCCAGCCCGACCCGGAACCGGTCGTGGAGCCTGAGCCCGAGCCTGTGGTCGAGCCCGAGCCTGAACCCGAACCTGAACCAGTGGTCGAGCCTGAGCCTGAACCCGAACCTGAACCAGTGGTCGAGCCTGAGCCCGAACCGGAACCCGAGCCGGTCGTGGAACCTGAACCTGAGCCTGAACCCATCGTGCCGGCCGAAGTGCCTGTGCCGGTTCTGCCCGACCTGGAACCCGTCGTGCCCGATCTGCCGCTCGCAGAAGTTCCCGATCAGCCGGAGGACTTCGAGGACGTACTGATGCAGCCGCTCGATGCTGAGACGCCGCTGCCGATCCCGCTCCCCGAACCCGAGGTGGAAGTGGCCGAGCAGGCAGAGCCAGAACCCGAGCCGGTAGTGGAGCCTGAACCCGAACCCGAGCCTGAACCCGTAGCCGAACCTGAGCCTGACCCCGAGCCAGTGGTCGAGCCAGAGCCCGAACCGGAGCCGGTGGCGGAACCTGAGCCTGAGCCTGAACCGGAGCCGGTGGTGGAACCTGAACCTGAGCCGGAGCCTGTGGTTGAGCCTGAGCCGGAACCCGAACCTGAGCCTGTGGCTGAGCCGGAACCCGAACCCGAGCCGGTCGCTGAACCGGAACCCGAGCCTGAACCCGTGGCTGAGACCGAGCCTGAACCCGTAGCCGAACCGGCTCCGGGCGGGACACCCGGTGACGACAACCTGGTTGTGGGCGAGGATCCCAGGGCGCCCGAGGAAGGGGAGACCCAGGAGGGCATCGAGGCCGACGTGACGACGGACTTCCCGCCGGACGATCCCGCGACTGCTGTCATTCCGACCGATATGCCCGACGTGGACCCTGCACTGCAGGCTGACGAGGAAGGTGACCCTGAACCGGGTTCACCCCTGATGGGCGCCGCACCGGAAGGCCCCGCCGATACGACCAGCAACCGGATCGACAACATGATCGAAGGCGGCAACGCCGACGAGGCGGGACAGACGACCGAAGCAGAGACGGACGACGGCCTGGGCCTGGCGCAATCACCTGAAGGCATCGAGGAAGGCGACGGAGTGCCGCTGTTCACGTTCAACCGGGAAGTGCTGGAAAGCCGCCAGACGCCGCTCGCAGTGCTTCTCGACAACACGGCCTCCGGCTTCCCGCAGTCCGGCCTGTCCGCAGCGGACTTCATTGCCGAGATGCCCGTCGAAGGAACCACAACCAGGCTGATGGCCATGTTCTACAACCGGGATCCCGGTGAGGTAGGTCCGATCCGCAGCGCACGTCCTTACTTCCTGAGCCTGGCTCAGGCGTTCCGGGGCGTGATGGTGCACGACGGCGGCTCGCCTGAATCGCTGGCCGTGATCGAGCAGCAGAACATCCGCACGATCAACTCGCAGCGGCCCGGTGGCGTGAGCTTCGTCAGGCAGTCCGGCAGGTCAGCCCCGTACAACCTGTACACGCAGGGCTCACAGCTGCGCAGCGCCGTGGCGGCACTGGGCCTGAACTCCGCGACGCAGGTCAGCAACCGGGTGCCGGAGCTGACCGAGATCGCTCCGGCCGCCAGGACTGCAGCGATCAACTACGGAGCCTCGCAGAGTTCGTTCGTGTATCAGGCAAGCTCGAACCGTTACCAGTGGCTGCGCGGCAGCTCCCAGGCGACTGACGCAGCCAACGGCCAGCCCATTCAGGTCGACGCCGTGCTGATCGCGCACATCACGGCCCAGCAGCTGCCGAATGACACGGAAGGCCGGCTTTACATCCCGCTGGATACGGGCGGACGTGCCACCTTGCTGCTCAATGGCCGCAGCACGAACGGCGAGTGGCGCCTGGGTGGACCGGCCACCGAGCCGACGCGCCATCGACGATGCCGGGCTTGTCGAGAAGATTCGCACGGTCTATGGCAACAACCGCCAGACCTATGGCAGCCGCGCGTCCACGCCGCCCTGCAGCGCCTCGGTGTACCACTTGTACGCCTGGAACGGATCCGGATCGGGCAGCAGGCTGGAAGCCGGGTCGTGGTAGCTCGGGTCGTTGACAGTGCCGAGCTGAAAGGCGGAGGGCGCATGGCCGCCGCGGGCGGCGAAAAAGTACATCAGCTGCGCATCGGCCGCCCGGCCTTCCTCGCTGAATGTCTGCCCGCGTTGATAAGCGGCGTCGTAGTCGACCCGGCCGTCGTCCGCCGACTCCTGCAGCCACTGCCGCTGCTGCGGGTCGAGGTCCTCCCACAGCTTCAGCGAGACGAGCAGGAGGTCCGGG
>CALDPK010000100.1 GCA_937911855.1 uncultured Trueperaceae bacterium
GGCCCGGATTCCGACCGAGGTCGAATACGCCAGCGAGTTCCGCTATCGCAACCCGATCGTGGATGAAGGCACCCTGGTGATTGCGATCTCGCAATCGGGTGAGACCGCCGACACCCTGGCCGCACTTCAGGAAGCAAAGCGCCGGGGCGCCCGCAGCATCGGCCTGGTGAATGTGGTCGGCTCAACCATTGCGCGCGAGGTCGACGGCGGACTCTATCTGCGCTGTGGTCCCGAAGTGGGCGTCGCCAGCACCAAGGCATTCACCTCGCAGGTGGTTGCCCTGGCGATGGTCACCCTCCGCTTTGCCCGTCTCAAGCAGATGTCATTGCTTGAAGGCCGCCGCTGGGTGGAGGCCCTCAACAAGCTTCCCGATCAGGTCGAGGAAATCCTGAGCCGTTCCGAGGAAGTGCGCGTGCTGGCCGAGCGCTTTGCAGATGCCCAGAACGCTCTATACCTGGGGCGAGGGGTCAACTTCCCGGCCGCGCTCGAAGGTGCGCTCAAGCTCAAGGAAATTTCCTACGTGCACGCCGAGGGGTACCCGGCAGCCGAGATGAAGCACGGACCGATCGCACTGATCGACGAGAACATGCCTGTGGTGGTGGTGGCGCCGCGCGATGCCGTGTACGGGAAGATCGTGTCGAACATCCAGGAGGTGCGGGCGCGCGGTGGTCGAGTGATCGCAATCACCAACACCGGTGACGAGGAAATCGCCGAACTGGCCGATGCAACATTCACGGTGCCGGAGACGCTTGATCTGCTGACCCCGGTGCTGACCGTGATACCCCTGCAGCTCTTCTCATATTACGTGGCGCTTCGCCGCGGCTGCAACGTCGATCAGCCGCGCAACCTGGCCAAGAGCGTCACGGTCGAGTAGGAGACCCGCGCAACCTGCGTTCACATCTTGAGGCAGTTACACTTGGCTCCGGGAGATAAGTCCCCCGGAGCTTGAGTTTTGACCAGAGAATGGTTCCTTCCAATAATCGCCGCGGCCATAATCGCCGTCGGCTTCGTAACGCTCAGCTCAGCCGGCACGCCGGAGGTGGTGCAGCAGCAGTTCATCGCCCTGGGACTGGGCGTCGCCGTCGTGGCGGTGGTGATGCTGCTGGGCCGGCACCGGTTCATGCAGCTCGCCAACGCCGGTTATGTCCTGTCCATCATCCTGCTGTTACTGACGATGATCATGGGTCAGGAAGTCAACAACGCCCAGTCGTGGCTGAAGCTCGGGCCGCTGCCGAGGTTCCAGCCTTCCGAGATAGCGAAAATCGCGCTCATCCTGGCGCTGGCCAAGGTGATGCACAACCGGCCGCTGACCGGGGTCATGAGGTACCTGCAGCCGCTGGCGCTGATTGCCGTACCGACCTTCTTCGTGTTCATGGAACCGGACCTGGGTGGCGTCCTCATCCTGCTGGCCATCGGCCTGGGCATGATCCTGATCCGCGGGGTGCCCTGGAAACCACTGGTGGTGGCCGTGGCCCTCGTGGGCGTGCTGGTACCGACAGTCGTCTGGCCCCGCCTGGCCCCGTACCAGCAGCAGCGCCTGCTCACGTTCCTGGACCCGGCCGCCGATCCGCTGGGCAGCGGTTACCAGGTGATGCAGGCCCGCATCGCCATCGGCTCAGGCGGGCTGCTGGGCAAGGGTTACCGGCAGGGCACCCAGTCGCAGCTGGGTTTCATCCCCGAGCACCACAACGACTTCATCTTCCCCGTCCTGGCCGAAGAAGGCGGGCTGGTGGCAGTGCTGTTCCTGCTGTCGCTCTACGGTCTGCTCTTCTGGCGCCTGCTGGCGATGGCTCCCGAGTGTCCCGAGGACCGGGACGTCCTGATAATCAGCGGCGCCACGATCATGGTGGGCTTCCAGGTGGTGGTCAACATCGGGGTTGCCATCGGCCTTGCGCCGGTCACAGGCATCACCCTGCCGCTGATGTCAGCCGGCGGGACGAGCCTGATATCCACGCTGCTGGTCCTGGGCATCGCCTGGACCACGCACCGGGACCGCTTCAAACCCTGACCTACTCGCCGTAAGGCACCCAGATGTTCTTGACCTGACTGGCGCGCCGCAGGAACTCGCGGCCCTCGCCGAGTGCCGGGTCGAACCAGTCGCGCCCGCTGCTGCGGATGACCCAGGTTGCCTTCAGGTTGCCGGTGCTGGCGGCCTCGACCTGCGCTGCTCCTGAGCGGGAACCGCAGTACCAGAGGCTGTCCACGTCATCGTGCTTCGCCAGTACCGTGGCCAGTTCGTCGCGGTTGCCGCTCACCAGGTTGACGGTGCCGGCCGGCACGTCACTCGTGTCGAGCAGCTGATAGAGCGGCGCCATGATGGCTGCCCGCGGCATCGACGGGATGGCCACGACCCGGTTGCCCATCGCGATGGCCGGCAGCACCACGCTCAGCAAACCCAGCAGCGCGTGGTCGGTCGGTGCGACCACGCCCATCACGCCCCACGGCTCGTTCATCGCGAGCGTCACGTTGCGCGAGGGAGTGGAATGCACCTGACCGTCGTACTTGTCGGCCCAGGCTGCGTACGTGTAGATGCGGCGGATGCTGGCTTCGACCTCGCGGGCACCGGTTCCCTCACCCACGTCATCCATCGTGTCTAGGTAGCCGGCTATCTCGTCAGCCCGCACGCTCAGGTTCTCAGCCAGGTAGTACAGCACCTGGGCGCGGTTGTGCGCGGTGGCGCTGCTCCAGCCACTCGCCTTGCGCGCGGCCTCGACGGCGTTGCGGATGTCCTTGCGGTTGCCCAGGCCCACTTCACCCAGGAACGCGCCTGCTGCGCTGGTGATCGCGTAGCTGTAACCGCTGTCGGCGCGAACCTGCTTGCCGCCGATGTACAGCTTCGGGGTGGTGTCGATGGGCGGCAGGCCCCGTACGGCGGGCGCTGCTGCCATACTGTCCGTCTCGGGGGTGTCCACGTCGGCTGACGCCAGTTCCTGCTCCTGCTCGGCCAGTTCTTCTGCGCCGGTCAGTCCGAACTCCGGGTCGCTGGCGAAGGCGTCGAAGCCGTCACCGAAATCATCGAGTCCGTCATCGAGCCGGTCGACCACCGCGGCGACGTCACCGGCCAGGTCATCTGGAATCGTCGCGACCGGCGCGGGCTCCTCGCGGGCCGGGCTGGCCGGGCGCGTGAAGGTCCAGTCGGGAACAAGGTACTCGTACATGCCTTCGCGGCCACCCTCGCGTCCGAAGCCGCTCTCGCGGTAACCGCCGAAGCCGGCTGCGGCGTCGAACATATTGGTGGAGTTGACCCAGACGACGCCGGCCTTGACCTTGCTGGCCACGTCGAGTGCCAGGTCCAGGTTCTCGCTCCAGATGGATGCTGCCAGGCCGTAACGGGTGTTGTTGGCCAGTTCCACGGCCTCGTCGGGAGTGCGGAAGGTGGTGGCGACCAGTACCGGGCCGAAGATCTCCTCCTGGGAGATGGTGGCGGAAGGGTCGACGTCGGTGAACAGCGTGGGCGGGAAGTACAGGCCGTCTTCTGGCAGCTGCAGGTCAGGCTGGTAGCAGGTTGCACCTTCGCTCTTGCCCTGCTCCACCAGGCGGCGGATGCGTTCGAGCTGCACGGGCGCGACGAGCGCGCCGATGTCGACGGCCTTGTCGAGCGGGTCGCCGACGCGCAGCGAGTCCATGCGGCGGCGGATGCGGCCATACAGGTTCTCGGCGAGGCCTTCCTGCACGAGCAGGCGGCTGCCGGCGCAGCACACTTCGCCCTGGTTGAGGAAGATCCCGTCGACCACGCCTTCAACGGCCGCGTCGATGTCGGCGTCGTCGAACACGATGAACGGGCTCTTGCCGCCCAGTTCCAGGCTGAGTTTCTTGTTGCTGCCGGCGCTTCTCTCGCGGATGATGCGGCCCACCTCGGTTGAACCGGTGAAGGCGATCTTGTCGACTTCGTCATGCTCGACCAGCGCCGCGCCCGTGTCGCCGTCGCCGGTGACCAGGTTGAACACGCCTGCGGGTATGCCGACGTGCCGGGTGATCTCCGCGAACAGCAGCGCGGTCAGCGGTGTGAACTCTGCGGGCTTGAGCACGACGGTGTTGCCGGCTGCCAGGGCCGGCGCGACCTTCCAGGACAGCATGAGCAGCGGGAAGTTCCAGGGGATTATCTGCCCGCACACGCCGACGGGGCGGTAACCGGGGAACTCCGTCTCCAGCAGCTGCGCCC
>CALDPK010000101.1 GCA_937911855.1 uncultured Trueperaceae bacterium
GCGCCTGGGTCGCGCGCTCCGTTATCGCCTCGCCCCTGGCCAGCCCGTGGATCTTCAGCGGTTCGCCCACGATCTCCTGGATGGTGAAGCGCGGGTTGAGCGTCTCGTACGGATCCTGGAACACCATCTGGGCGTTGCGCCGGAAACCCTTCAGCTGACGGCGCTTCAGGTCCTGAATTTCCAGGCCGTCAAAACTGATGGTTCCGTCGGTGACGTCCTGCAGGCGTACCAGCGTCTCGCCGGTCGTGGTCTTGCCCGAACCTGACTCGCCGGCCAGTCCCAGTATCTCGCCTTCGAGCAGCTCGAACGAGATGCCGTCGACGGCGTGCACGACGGCGCGGCCCTTGATGTTGCGGTTGCGGGGCGCGGGGAAGTGGCGGACCAGATCGTCAACCTCAAGCAGTGTGGCGCCCTGGCTGCCGGCAGTGCGGCGCTGGTGTTCCTGGGCTGCGGGCGCGCCGGTGATGCGCTCGGCGACCAGCTGCCAGGTGCGGTTGTCGGAGGCGGCGGCGCGGAACTCCTCGGCCCGCTCCGGGTAATGGCAGGCGGCGACCCGGCCCGGGCTCACCTCGACCGGCAGCGGCTCTTCTTCCAGGCAGCGTTCGGTAGCGAACGGGCAGCGCTGGGCGAAGCGGCAGCCTTTGGGTGGGTTGAGCAGGTCGGGCGGACTGCCCGGGATCGAGATGAGTTCCTTCTGCGCCCCCTCGAGCGTGGGGAAGGCGTTGCGCAGGCCCATCGTGTACGGGTGGAACGGCGTGCCGAACACCTCGCGGACGGCTCCGGCTTCCATCACCTTGCCGGCGTACATGACGGTGACGGTGTCGCACGTCTGCACGACCACGCTTATGTCGTGGGTGATGAACAGGAGCGCCATGCCGTGTTCGCGGCGCAGGCGGGCCAGACGGGCCAGTATCTGCGCCTGGGTGACCACGTCCAGTGCGGTGGTCGGTTCGTCGGCGATTATCAGCTTCGGTTCGAGCGCCAGCGCCATCGCGATGACGGCGCGCTGCTTCATGCCGCCGGACATCTCAAACGGGTAGGCGTTCAGGCGGCCGGGGTCGATGCCGACCTCGCGGAACAGCTCGGCAGCGCGGGCCATGGCGTCCTGCCTGCTGATCTTTATGTGAGCCTGCATCGCCTCGACTATCTGGTTGCCGACGCGCTGGATCGGGTCGAGTGCGTTCATGGCGGCCTGCGAGATCCAGGCGATGTCTTTCCAGCGCGTGCGGCGCATGCTTTCAGGGTCCAGGCCGACCAGGTCGCGGCCGTCGAAATCGATGGTGCCGTCCGCGATGCTGCCGTTGGGTGGCAGAAGCCGCAGCAGGCTCTTGGCGGCAGTGGTCTTGCCGCAGCCGGACTCGCCTACCAGGCCCATCGCTTCACCGGGCTGGAGCCGCAGGTCGATGCCGTCAACGGCCCGGACCGGGCCGGCGGCGGTCCGGTAGTGGACGGCCAGGTCGGTTACGTCAAGGAGTGGTCTTGTGTCAGTTGCAGTGTTCATCAGCGCGACCTCAGGCGCGGGTTGGCTATCACTTCAAGCGAACGCGAGATGAAGAACACGCCCAGCACCGTCAGCATGATGAATGCTCCGGGCGGCAGGTTCCACCACCATGCGGTCCGCCAGGCGCCGGACAGGCGCGCGTTATGCAGGATGCCGCCCCAGGAGATGCTCTGGGGTGGACCCAGTCCCAGGAAGGACAGGGTCGCTTCGGCGATGATCGAAGAGCCCACGATGATCGCGAGCTGCAGGAGTACGAGCGGCAGTATGTTCGGTGCGATGTGCAGGTACAGGATGCGCATGTCCGAAGCGCCTGCCACCCGGGCGGCCTTGACGAACGGCCGCTCCGACAGCGACAGCACCTGCGAGCGGATGAGCCTTGCGACCGTCCGCCAGGTGAGCAGCGAAACCGCGACGATGACGATGGTCAGGCTCGGGTCGAACAGCAGCACGAGGATCATGGCGAACGGTTCGAACGGGATGCCGTACATGACGTCGACGGTGCGCATCAGGATGTTGTCGGTCCGGCCGCGGAAGTAACCGGCGAACAGGCCGACGTTGGTGCCGATCAGCACGACCAGCACAGCACCCAGGAAGCCGACCAGCAGCGCGATCCTCGAGCCGTAAACGTTCTGGCTGAACAGGTCGCGGCCCAGGTGGTCGGTGCCGAACCAGTGCGCGCCACTCGGCGGCGCCAGCTTGTTCACGAACGCGTCCGAGCCGATGACGGCAGCCTGCCCGTCGATCAGCCCGATCGAGCGGAAGTGCCGCTCCGTGCCGGTTTCAAGGCGGGTCCAGCTGTCGCCATCGAACTGCAGTACGACGCCGTTGCGGCCGGCGGCCAGGGCCGAGCCGTCGTCGTCGAGCCAGGCGGCACGCAGCGCCCGGCTGTCGGGGGAAGAGTCTTCCAGCCATTCACCGTCAACCCGGCGCAGCAGCGTGCCGCGCTCACCGACGATGAGGGCCGTACCGTCCTGAGCAACGTGCAGGCCGTTGAAGTCACGGAAGCTCGGCAGGGTCACCTGCTCCAGTTCCGCGCCGTCATAAGTGATGGTCAGGCCGCGCTGGCCGATCAGCAGTGCGCCGTCACCGTCGGCGGACACGGCGCTCAGGTCGATGCCACGTCCGAGCGGGCTTTCCAGTTCGCTGAGCGTGCCGTCCTGCAGCAGCAGGATCGTTTCGCCACTGCCGACGATCAGTGCGCTCCCGTCAGCGAGCCAGGCTGCGCCGGTCAGGTTCGCGCTCACTGCGCTGTCCATGACCTGCCAGTCAGTGTCGATGCCGTCACGCTTTGCAAAGAGCCCGCCGTTACCGACGGCGAGCCAGATGCCGTCACTGCTGACGGTCACGTCGTTCAGGTCGGCTTCGGTGGGCAGGTGCGCTGCGCGCATGGCCTCGACCACATAGCCGAACAGCGGCAACAGCCGGTCCGGCGTGCGTGCGAGATCGGCCGGCACATGGGCGAAATGGCGGCGCCAGCGCTCGCTGGAATCGGTACTGCAATCACGGTCGGCCAGGCCGTCGACGAAGCTCTGGTAGATCTCCCGGCCCTGGCGCTCGGTGCGGGCCTCGGGCGGCGCGACAGGGGCTTCCGCCGCGACCGCCACACCCACGGGCAACAGGCAGGCGAGGACGACGGCCAGCCGCCGCATCGCCGGGCGCCGCGCCGTCATGCGGCGAATCCGTCCTTCCAGGCGCGCAGGGCGCCGAACCAGGCGTCGCGGGGAGCATCCGCCGGCGGCGCCACCGGTGCGCCTCTGCGGATGGCAGTACGCACGGCAGGCACATCGATGCGCAGGAACGGGTTGCAGGCCAGCTCCCGGCCCAGCGTGGTCGGCAGTGTCGGCTGTCCCCCGTCGCGCATGCGTTCGACTTCCTCGCTGCGCTTGCGCAGGTCCGGGTTGCCGGGCTCCACCGCCAGCGCAAAGGCGGCGTTGCTGCGCGTGTATTCGTGTCCGCAGCACACCCGGGTCGCGGGCGGCAGCGTGGCCAAGCGGTCCAGCGACCCGAGCATCTGCGCGGGGGTGCCCTCGAACAGCCGCCCGCAGCCGAGGCTGAACAAGGTGTCCCCGCTGAACAGCGTGCCGTGGCCGTGGAACGCGATATGGCTGCGGGTATGGCCCGGCACTTCAAGCACTTCGAAGTGCCACGGGCCGGTTTCGAACGCGTCGCCGTCGCCCACGCGCACGGTGGCGGTGGTGATCCGCCCGTCGTCCGGTGCGTACACCGGCAGGTCCGGCCAGCGCTCGAGCAGGGCCGGCACGCCGCCGACATGGTCGTGGTGGTGGTGGGTGAGCAGGATCGCCGCCGGGACGCGGCCGTCCGTCG
>CALDPK010000102.1 GCA_937911855.1 uncultured Trueperaceae bacterium
TGGATTGTAGACCAGCCGAGAACTTCATCGACAAATACCCACACCAGCTCTCCGGTGGTCAGCGCCAGCGAATTTCCATCGCTCGGGCAATGACGCTCAATCCGCGCGTCATCATTGCCGATGAAAGCGTGAGCATGGTGGATGTAAGTATTCGCGTCAGCCTGCTCAATACCATGATGAAGCTGCGGAACGAGCTCGATGTCACTTTCCTCTTCATCACCCACGACCTTGGAGTTGTGGCGGAAATTGCCGAGCGCGCAGTCGTCATGCAGAAAGGCAAGATCGTCGAAGCCGGCAGCGTGAAGGGCATCTTCGCCAACCCGCAGCACGAGTACACGAAGCGCCTGCTCAACGCCGTGCCCCGCATCGACGCCGAGAAGCCTGCCCCGCAGGTACTCAAGAAGCCGGAAGTCCTGCTGGACGTCCGCAAGCTGCGCAAATGGTTCCCGATCACGGGCGGCATTTTCCAGCGCACCGTCGGCCACGTCAAGGCTGTCAACGACATCGACCTGCAGCTCAACAAGGGCGAGGTCCTCGGCTTGGTGGGCGAGTCCGGCTCGGGCAAGACCACTGCCGGCCGCGCCATCCTGCGCCTCATCGAACCGACCTCCGGTGAAGTGGTGTTCGACGGCGTCGACGTCACCAAGCTGAGCGCCAGCCAGATGCGGGCCTACCGCCGCCGCATGCAGATCATCTTCCAGGACCCGTACGCGAGCCTCAACCCGCGCATGACCATCGGCAACATCCTGGCTGAACCGCTTGTCATCCACAAACTGTTCAACAGCCGCAAGGAACGCGACCGCCGCGTTGCCGAGCTCCTGGAACTGGTTCAGCTCGATCCGAACGTCGTCAACCGTTACCCGCACGAGTTCTCGGGTGGTCAGCGCCAGCGCGTCGGCATCGCCCGCGCCCTCGCTGTCGAGCCTGACTTCATCGTCGCTGACGAAGCCGTCTCCGCACTGGACGTATCGATCCGCCGTGACGTGCTTGACCTCATCAAGGACCTGCGTGAACGTCTGGGCCTGACGATGCTGTTCATCTCGCACGACCTCGCGGTTGTCGAGGACATCTCTGACCGCGTAGCCGTCATGTACAAGGGCGACATCGTCGAGATCAACGACGCACACGCCATCTACCGTGCCCCGAAGGACGATTACACCAAGGCGCTCCTCTCCGCGGTACCGATTCCCGACCCCACCATCACGCGCGAGCGTGTGCCCTGGGACGCAGCCGCCTACATCGCCAAGCGCGAGGCCGCCAAGGCAGCCGCAGCAGGCGAAACCGCGGCCGACTGAGCCAGCAAGAGTTTCAAGCAACTGATCAGGTGGCGCACTCAAACGGTGCGCCACTTTTCATTGGTTCTCTCAGGTTGCGGTTCGAATCCCACAGGTTCTTCCAGAATTTTCTGACATGAGCGTCTCAGCGAATGGCAGAAAAGTTCTGGAAGAACCCTATTGGTAGCCCCGAGCCTGCAACTGAAACATCTGCGCGTAAGTCCCGCCTTCAGCGAGCAACTCTTCGTGAGTGCCGGCTTCGCTGATGACGCCCGCCTCGAGTACGACGATGTGATCGGCCAGGCGGACGGTGCTGAAGCGGTGGGAGATCAGCACGGTTATGCGGTCGCGTGACTGGGCGCGCAGGCTTTCGATGACCTCGAACTCAGCATTTGCGTCCAGGGCGGCTGTGGGTTCGTCGAATATCAGCACCGAGCCGTCGCGGTAGTACAGCCGGGCCAGCGCCACCCGCTGCCACTGGCCGCCGGACAGGTTCTGACCGCCTTCGAACCAGCGTCCCAGCATGTTCTCGTACGACTGCGGCAGTGCCTCGATGAAATCGCGGGCGCCAGCGCGCCCGGCTGCGGCCTCGAGCCCGGTCTGTTCGCTGTCTTCGGACTGCAGGCCGAGCGCGATGTTCTCCCGCACGGTCATCTGGTACTGGCCGAAGTCCTGGAAGATGATGCTCATCTCGTGGCGCAGGCTGGCGGCGCTGAACCGCTGGGCGTCCATGCCGTTGACCAGTATCCTGCCGCCGGTCGGGGTGTACAGGCGCGTCATCAGCTTGACGATGGTGGTCTTGCCGGCGCCGTTGGCTCCGACCAGCGCCAGGGCCTCCCCGCGGTTGACCCGGAAAGAAACGCCCTTCAGCACGTCGCGGTCCATGAGCGGGTACCTGAACGACACGTCGTCAAACTCGATCGATTCGATGCGGCCTGACCATTCCTCACCGGATTGCCGGTCCGTAACCGGCAGTTCCAGGAACTCGAACAGATTGCGCATGTAAAGCAGATTCTGGTACACGCCGGTGAAGCCTGACAGCAGGGTCGCGAACTGGCTCTGCAGCTGCGCTATGCCCTGGATGAACAGGCCGAAGTCACCGACAGTCACGGCGCCCGTGGCTGCCCGGCGCAGCACCAGCACGGTGGCGGCACCGACCATGCCGGTGGAGAACAGCGAACTGCCCAGGCCCCAGGCGCTCCTGCGCCTGACCAGAGATTCCAGCTGCGCGCGGAAGCGCAGGTAGTAATCGTTCCAGCGTGTAAGAAGGTAGCCGCCGAAGTCGAACAGCCTGATCTCCTTCACCGCGGTGTCATCCGTCAGGAGCCGGCCGATGTAGTTCTGCACGCGCGAATCGGCTGCCTGCCGTCGCAGCATGCGGTAGTTCTCCGTTCCGAAGCGCGCCGAGATGATGACGCCCGGGATGGTGCCCAAAAGAATCAGCGGCACCACCAGCGGCCCGAGCTGGAACATGAGTGCCGAGACGGAACCGAGCGTGATGAGCGACTGCAGCAGGCTGATCAGCTGCGTGTAAACCTGCAGTGGCCGGGAGCCCACCTCGCGGTAGGCGTTCTGCAGGGCATCGTAAGTTTCGGGATCCTCGAACTGGGCCAGCTCGAGCTCGCCGGCTTTCTGCAGTATGCGCAGGCTGATGCGGTTCTGAAGCGCGTCGCCCAGCAGCTCGCGCGTTGCGTTCTGCACGGTGGAGATGGCGCTGCTCAGCACGTTGACGCCCACCTGCAGTGCCAGAAGCAGCAACAGGCTGCGGAAGGCCTCGTCCACGCTGCCCAGTTCGCCCGCTATGGCCGCAGCGACCGCGTCGAGCAGCAGCTTGCTGATCCACAGTGATACTGCCGGTACGACCGCCAGGAGCAGGCTCAGGGTTGACAGCAGCACGAGCCGGCCGGGGCTGGCTTCCCAGACGAGGGTCAGCGTGCGCCGCAGGTCCCGCAGGCTGCCCGCGAAAGTCATGCGGCCGTCAGAGCGTACCTGCTCCTGACGCGGACCTCTTCCGCCTGCACCCGGTCCGCGGTTCATGAAAGTAAGAAACCCGTACGGAGCATGCGGTCACAATCATTCGTGGTGGCAGGCAGTCCCTGGTTCCCCCCGGACGCAGGTCCGTTCCCCGGGACTGTCGCCATCAATTCTTCACAGACCAATCTGGACATCCCGCAGTCGACATGGCGGCCATTATATGGGCGGCCCCCTGAATGAGACTGTGGACTCACCCGCTTCACGACGCGAATTCAGGCCACAGGCGTTTATACTTGGCGCTTATGAAGGCAGCACACACCGCAGGCGAGGCGCATGGCAGCTGACGACCGCAACCGCAAGAAACGCCGTCCCGCCGCGGGCAAGCGGAGCGGCCAGGGCGGCAGGTCCGGGCCTGGGAGCAGGCCTCCACGTGACCGCCAGCGGCAGGCGCCTCAGGTTCAGGAACCCCAACCGGGTCCGGACAGTCCCGCTCCGGAGAACACGAGCTGGGATCCGGTTGCCACCTGGTATACCGGCTGGGTCGGCAAGGGTGGCAGCATCTACCACCGGCGCGTGGCAGTGCCCACCGTGTTGCGCCTGGCGGATGCCCGGAAAGGTGAGAAGCTCATCGACATCGGCTGCGGCCACGGAATACTGGCCCGCCCGGTGCTCAAGACCGGCGCCCAGTACACCGGCGTTGACTTCTCCCCCAAACTGATCCAGGCAGCCAGGAACGACAACCCGCGGAGCGCGCGCTTCCATCACGGGGACGCCCGCAAACTGCTGGAACTGCCCGAGCTGACCGCGTCAAGCCAGGACATCGCGGTGTTCATGCTGTCCATCCAGGACATGGATCCCCTCCCGGAAATACTCGAGCAGGCCACCACGCTGCTGAAGCCGGGCGGCAGGCTGGTCATCTTCATGCTGCATCCGGCGTTCCGCGTCCCGCGCGGCAGCGGCTGGGGCGTGGACGAGAACCGCAAACTCCGCTACCGCCGGGTGGACCATTACCTGAACGAACTCGCGGTACCCATGAAAGCGTTCTCCGAAGCAGGCAACGCCGGCCGGCGCGGCAGCACCTGGAGTTTCCACCGGCCGCTGTCCGCCTATTTCGAGGGCATCTTCCGGGGCGGCCTGACCGTCGACGGTTTCGAAGAGATAGCCGATCCGCTTGAGAGACAGCCGAGCGGGATCCCGATGTTCGTGGCGATAAGGGCACGCAAGCCTTGAGCGGTACGAAAAGCGTGGTGCTGGTTGACGCCGGTGGCAGCAACACCGGCTCGGTTCTGTACGCGCTGCAGCGGCTTGGTGCCAGCGCTCACGTCAGCAGCGACTCGGCGGTCATCGGCTCTGCAGACCGGGTGGTACTGCCCGGCGTCGGCACGGCGCCCAACGGAATGGCGCGCCTGAACCAGGCCGGCCTCCTTGACCTGATGCGCAGCCTCACGCAACCCGTCCTGGGAATCTGCCTGGGCATGCAGCTGCTGTACGAGCACAGCGAGGAAGGTCCCGCCGACGGGCTGGGTGCCGTACCCGGTTCGGTCAGACAGTTCCCCCAGGTGCCCGGGCTGCGCGTGCCGCACATGGGCTGGAACCGGCTTGAGATCGTCAGGGACGACCCGCTGCTGCACGGCCTTCCCGGCGACGCTTACGCCTACTTCGTACACAGTTTTGCCGCCCCGGTTTCCGCGGCCAGCATCGCAACTTCACTGCACGGCGAGCAGTTCACCGCTGCGCTGAGGCGCGTCAACTTCTCGGGCACCCAGTTCCACCCGGAGCGATCCGGAAGCGTCGGTGCCCGCATCCTGCACAACTTCCTGGAGCTTGAATGAACACTGAATCAAGACTCACCCGGCGGCTCATCCCCTGTCTGGACGTGCGTGACGGCAAGGTCGTCAAAGGCGTACGCTTCCGCGACCACACCGTGATGGGTGACATCGAGGAACTCGCGCTCCGCTACCGCGACGAAGGTGCTGACGAACTCGTCTTCTACGACATAAGCGCAAGCCCTGAAGGCCGCAGCGTCGGGACCGAATGGGTCGAGAAGATCGCGCGGGTCATCGACATCCCCTTCTGCGTGGCCGGCGGCATCCGCTCGGTGGAAGACGCAAGTCGCATCCTGCACGCCGGGGCGGACAAGATCTCGGTCAACTCTCCTGCTCTGGAGCGCCCGGAACTGATCAGCGAACTGGCTGCAGCCTTCGGAGTGCAGTGCGTGGTGGTCGGTGTTGACAGCCTGCTTGATCCTGACGGCGAGTGGCGCGTCCGGCAGTACACCGGCGATCCCGACCGCACCAGGGCGCTGCGCTGGCGCACGCTCGACTGGGTGGAGCACGTTCAGGAGCTGGGTGCCGGTGAGATCGTGCTGAACTGCATGGGCAGCGACGGCGTGCGCGAAGGCTAAGACATCGCGCAGCTGGCGGCCGTCCGGCAGGTGTGCAGCGTGCCGCTCGTGGCGTCCGGCGGCGCGGGCGCGCTGGAGCACTTCAGCGCCGTGTTCAGCGAAGCGGACGTCGACGGGGCCCTGGCTGCAAGCGTGTTCCACTCCGGTGCAGTCAGGCTCCCGGAGCTGAAGCGCCATCTGGCGGCTCTGGGGATACCTGTAAGACCTGCTGCCTGATCCACTCAGGTTACACATGTGAACTTTGCCCACAGTTGCCGGGCAGGCAGGCCGTCTATTCTCCTGCCAAGGCTGCCTGGCACCGGCTGCACTGAAGGCGGAATCACGCCGGTGCCCCGGCAGCCAGAAAGCAGGAGGTAACTGCCATGGCACGCGACTATTACGACAGAAAGCGCAATACCTGGGACCGCGGCCGGGACGAAGTCCGCTCCTGGTTCGGAGATGAAGAAGCAGAACGGCGCCGCATGCATGACGCCCGTGAATCAGACTGGGACGGCTCAGGCTCCGGGTATCGCAACCCTTACCGGGAGGACCGCAATGACCACAGGGGCCCGGGCTTCCGTGAAGACCTGGCTGACATGGAATACGACCGCGACTGGGACATGGATAACCGGTCCGGCGACCATTTCGAAGGCTACCGTTCCCGCAGCCAGCAGGGCGGCGGCATGAACCGCGGCGGCTGGCACGAGCGTGACGAGCGCTCGATGTATGGCGGCAGCCAGGCCGGTCGCTGGGGAGGCCAGGAAGGCATGCCCCAGAGAAGGCACTCTTCCGGCGGCCAGTACTCCGGGGGTCAATATTCCGGTGGACAGTATTACTCCGGTGGGCAGCATTCCGGCGGGCACACCGACTACACGGGTCACGGCCCGAGCGGTTACCGCCGTTCGGACGAACGGATCACCGAGGAAGTCAACGACGCGCTCACCTGGGACTGGCGTGTGGATGCAACGGACATCTCAGTTGAAGTGCAGGACGGCATCGTCACGCTGAGCGGCCACGTCCGCGACCGGCGGATGAAGCGCCGCGCCGAAGACGTGGCGGAGAACATCCGCGGCGTGGATGACGTCCAGAACCAGCTCCGCGTCGGTTCATCGGGCGGCAGCAGGGATTCGTCCGGAAGTGACAGCGGCTTCCAGTCGTCCGGGCAGACAGCCCGCCAGTCGGGAAGCAGCACCGTGACCGGCTACGAACCCGGCGACGACGACTGAGCGTCAATTACAGCTCAATGTTTCCGGGCAGCCTGTCATCAGGCTGCCCGGATTCCTTTTCAAGTGTCCCGTTCAAGCGGCCGGTGCTCCCTGCGCCTTCTCCCGGGCGATCCTCTCGTAAGTCTTGCGCTCGAAGGTGAGGAACGCAGCGGGAATCACGTACAGGGTCAGCAGCGCTGACGTCAGCACGCCACCCAGGATGATGTAGCCAAGCGGCTCACGCAGCTCACTGCCTTCGCCGATGCCCAGCAGCAGCGGCAGGCTGATCACAAGCACTGTGACGGTGGTCATGACGATCGGGCGGAACCGTTCATGCGCCGCCTCGAGCAGTGCCTGGACCAGTTCCATGCCGGCGCGGGCCCGCACCAGCGCTGCGTCGAGCAGCAGGATCGCGTTCTTGGTGACCAGCCCGATCAGCATCACCACACCCAGCACACTGATGACGTCCAGGTTCATGCCGGCCAGCCACAGCGTCCACAGGGCACCGACCAGCGCCAGCGGCACCGTCAGCAGCAGGTAGATGGGGTAGCGGAAACTGTTGAACTGGCTGCCGATGGCCAGGTAGTTGAGCAGCAGCGCGATGCCGAACGCGATCGGTCCGAAGGTCATGAGTTCGGACAGCAGGTCGAAGCCCGCGCCCTCGACCTCGGTGACGCTCTCGTCGAGGATGCCTTCTGCCACCAGCAGGCGCTGCAGCTCCGTCTCGGCAGCCGAAGCGACCGTGCCCGGCACCAGGCTGGCGCTGACCGTCACGCTGTACAGCTGATCGGTACGGTTGACCGCCGCGGGCGCTTCGCGCGTCACGAAATCACCAAGGCTGCTGAGCGGCATGCTCGTCTGCAGCGCCTGGGAAACGATCGGCAGGTTGCTCAGTGAAAGCTCGTCGCGCAGCGTGGTGGGATCGGCCTTCACGACGATGGGCAGGTCACCCTGTTCGCCGCTGCGCATCACGCCAGCCTGAACGCCGACGTTGTACAGGCGCAGGCTCTGGAACACGTCTGCGTTGGTGAGCCCACTGCCGTCCATGCGGGCAGGATCCGTGCGGAACACCCGCTCGGTGACCTGTTCAGGCAGGTCGGTATCGACGCTGTGGAAGTACTGGTTGGCGTTGAGCAGGCTGACCAGCTGCTCTGCCCTGCCCTGCAGGAGTTCACGGTCAAGGGAGCCCAGGCTGACGGATACGCCCGCACCGCCCAGTCCCAGGCCGGCATCACTGGCGGCCACGTTGATCTCGATGTCGGGGCGATCGGCCAGTTCCCGTTCCAGGCGTTCCTGAAGCACGGGCCCCATCGCATCGGTGCCCAGGACACGCTGGTCGCGGGGCGCCAGCCCAAGTACGAAGCCTATCGATTCCGGCGAGCCGGCTCCCAGCAGTCCGGCGCTGCCGACTGTCACCTGCACGTCCTGGATGGCGGGATCCGCCATGAACACGGTCTCGAGCCGCTGCGCCACCTGGTTGCTGCTCGCCAGGGTGCTGCCCTGCGGCAGGCTGACGTTGCCTTCCAGGAAGCCCGAATCCACGGGCGGCTGGAACTGGAAGCCGAGCTGAGGGTACACCCAGGCGACCGTGGCCAGCAGGCCGGCTGCAGCAACGAGCACAACCCAGCTGTGCTTCAGTGCGCTGCGCAGCGAGCGCACGTACAGGTCACGCACCGTGTTTGTGAACCAGTCACCAGCCCTGTACAGCGACAGTGAGATTGCGCCGAAGAAACCAAGGACGACGCGGATGACGTAGCGCAGCAGCACCAGGATGAGCGGCGTTGCCAGAAGCACCAGCAGCCACACGGGCGCCTGGAAATACCAGATCGCAGCGCCCAGGGCGACGAGCAGAAGCCAGAACCACGCCCGCCGGAGCAGCCCCATGCCCCATCTCAGGTCGGTGCCAAACAGGCGGAAGAAGCCGGCGAAACGGCGCCAGCCGGGCGGGAACGGGTCGGGTGAGATTGCCAGACGCATCGTCAGGAACAGCATCGCTTCCAGGTACGAGAACGCGATGGCTGCTGCCAGGGTGATTCCGAACTGCATGAAGAACGCGCCGATGACACCGGGCAGGAACGAGATGGGCAGGAACACTGCGAGCAGCGACATGGTGGCAGCAAGCACGGCCGAGGCGACGCTGCTGGCACCCTCGATGACCGCTTCGCGGATCGGCATGCCCTGTGAGCGGAACCTGTCGATGCTCTCGGCAACGACGATGGCATCGTCAACAACCAGGCCGATGGCGACGGTGATGGCCAGCAACGTGACGATGTTGAACGTGAAGCCCAGCAGCGCGAACACCACCAGTGCGCCAGCCAGCGAGACCGGGATGGCCAGGACCACTGCGAACACGGTGCCCAGGCGGCCCACGAAGATGAGCACTATCAGCGATACGGCCAGGGCAGCGATACCCATCTCGAGCATCGTGTCCCGCACGCTGCCGGCGATGAAGTCACTCGTGTCGTTGATCACTGCAGACTGATAACCGTCCGGCAGCGATTGCCGTTCAAGCGAGGCCAGCACGTTGCCGGCTGCGGCGACGGTATTGGCTCCCTGGCTTTTGCGGACGTTGAGCAGGATGACGCTCTCGCCGTTGTAGCGCGCGTAGGAGCTGGGCTCGGAGCTGGTATCACGCACGGTGGCGATGTCGCTCACCCGGATGCCGCGCACCGGATCCACCCGGATCGCAGCCACCTCGGCAAGGCTGACGGGTGAGCCGCGGCCCGTGAGCAGCAGCCGGTTGTCCTGCAGTGACAGGTTGCCGGCAGGAACGTCCACGGCGCTGCCCTGGATGGCCCCGACCACCTGCATGGCGCTGAGCCCGTACGTTTCAAGCTGCCCGGGCTGCAGCAGCACCTGGATCTCCCGGTCTGAAGGTCCTATCACGTCGATGCTCGCGATGCCTTCGCTGCGCAGGAGCGCGGGCGCCAGCACGTCCTCGGCGTACGCCTGGACCGCAGCCAGGTCCACGCCCGGTGCGAACAGCGCAACAGACATGATCGGCTGGTCAGCCGGGTCGAACTTCTGCACGCTGGGCGCCAGAACTGCGTCAGGCAGGGAAGCGACGAGGGCGTTGATCCGCTGACTCACCTCGACGGCAGAACCGTCCAGATCCGAATCAGCCGAGAACTGCACCACCACGCTGCTGACACCCTCGAGGCTGCTGGAGCTGATCGCCGTTATGCCGCCGAGCGTCGCCAGCGCGTCCTCGATGGGTTCGCTGACCTCGCGGGAAACTTCTTCAGGTCCTGCGCCCGGGTACTGAGTGATGACAGCTACGATGGGGATGTCGGTGCTGGGCATGAGGTCCACGCCGCGCGTGAAGGCTGCCAGAGCGCCGAACAGCATGATCGCCCCGAACAGGCTGATGGTCAGAACGTAATTGTCGACAAAGAAGGCAATGAGTTTCTTCATGCAGTCAGTCGATTACTTCCAGGGCAGTGCCCGGCATCAGGTCGGCCGGCAACGGGTAAACCACGCGCGCGCCATCCGGCAGGCCGTCAACTACCGCCTGGCCGCCGACTTCAGCGACGACGGTGACGGTCACGGCTTCAGCCCGGCCGTCCTGCTCGACGAGCAAGGTGTTGCCGCCGCGGATGGCCGAGCTCGGCAGCACCTCGCCGCGGGCGACCTCGAGTTCGTAGCTGAAGCTTGCCACGGCCCCACTGGGGATGGGCACGTCGGTCTCCTGGATCTCGGCCGTCATCGTGACCTGCCTGCCGCCCTGCGCCGGCACGCCGCTCGTGGGCCTGAGCACGGCAGGGTAGCTGCGGCCACCGTAGTCGATGGTGATCCCGTCGTAGTTGTTCATGAGGAAAGGCACGTCCTCGGTGGGTACCGAGAAGCGCCCCAGCTTGGGGCCGCTGCTGCTCAGCTGAAACACCGGCTGGCCGGCGCCGGTGAACTCGCCGGGGTTGACCATGACCGTCACGACGGTTCCGGCGAACGGAGCGCGCACGGCTGCCTCCTCAAGCTGCGCTTCAGCCTGAGCGAGTTGCGTCTCGGCACCTACCAGCTGCAGGCGCAGCAATTCCAGGTCTTCGCCGCCAGCGCGGTTGGAGCGGGCGACGCTGTCCTGCGCCTGCTGCAGGGCCGCGCGGGCCTGGGCCAGCTGGGCCGCCAGCCCGTCAAGGTCGGCGCGGGCGATGGCGCCGGCTTCATGCAGCTGCTGGGCTTCGTCGTACTGCCGCTGCAGGAGCTGCACGTTGAGCTGAGCTGTCTGCAGGCCGGCGCGCGCCTGGCCGCCGCCTTCCTCGGATGCTGACTGGGCCATCTGCAGGTTCACCCGGGCGCTCTCGACCGCGACGCGCGCTGAATCTACCTGCAACTGCAGCTGTTCGTCGTCGATCTGCACCACCACATCGCCCTGGGCGACCGTTGAGCCTTCGGGCGCCACGATCTGCGCTACCCGGCCGCCCGTGCCGGCTGCTACCAGCGATTCCTGAACGGCTTCGACTGTGACGGTGGCACGCCGCTCGGTGGTCAGGGCGCCTTCTTCAGCCTGAATGGTCCGGACGCTGCGCCGGAACTCAGTGGGCGCAGTGGTGCTGGCCGCCGGCGCCACCTGGGGTTCATCAGCCCCACACGCCGCCAGCAGGAATGCCAGTGCCAGCAGTGGAATCAGTCGTTTCATCTCTCACCGCGCAGCACTGCCGGGCCTTCAACCGGCACAAGGGTGCCTGCGCTCAGGCGCAGCAGCGCCACCAGCGCGTCGTTCTCGGCCTGCAGCAGCGCCAGTTCAGCCTGCCTGAGCTGAAGTTCCGACTGCTGGAAGGCGATCTCGGAGATCAGGCCGCCTGCCAGGCGCTGCCTTTCGAATTCGTGCCGTTCGGCTGCGTTGGCGTAAGCATCCTGCTCGACCTCGAGGCGTGCCAGCGCGTCCTGGGCCTGCAGGTGCAGGTTGCGGGCCGACAGCATGAGGCCGCGGCGCGCTTCACTCGCCAGCTGCTCGGTCGTTTCAAGCTGGGTGCGTGCATCCTCGATCTGGGCTTCACTGGCGTAGCTGGGGTCGAGCATGTCCACACCGGCCTCAGCCAGCTCGAGGCCGTGTTCCACCTGCAGCAGCTGCGGCAGCCGGGCTGCGGCCGCCAAGGTTGCTTCAAGTGTGGGCAGTGCAGGCAGCATCTCTTCGCCGATCGGCTCGAGTTGGGCGGGGTCGACGGTCTGGCCGATCATGCCTTCGAGGTTGCTGACGGCAAGCCGCAGGCCGCTTTCAGCGGTATTGGCCAGGACGGCTGCTTCGTCTGCGGCAACCTGTGCGTCGCGCAGGTCCAGCTGGGTGGCGCTGCCGTTGGCCACGCGGATCTGGGTTATCTCCAGGCCACGCTGCGCCAGCTCAAGGCCCAGTCGCGCCAGTTCAAGCTGCTCGCGGCCAGCCAGCACGTTGCCATAGGCTTCGGCCAGGTCAGCCACAGCCGTCAGGCGCGCCTGCTCAAGCTCAACGCGCGCGAGTTCAACTGCCTGACTGGCCTGCAGCCTGTCGAAACGCAGTGCCAGCGGATCGGCTTCGGTGCGGATGTTGGTTGATTCGGCGTTGATCAGCGTCAGCTGGGCGCTGACCGCATCGGGCCGGCCGGGTGCGGCCAGGAGTACTTCCTCAAAGGTGAGGGCCGCGGCAAACGGGGCTGCCAGCAGCCCGACGGTCAGGATCAGTTTCTTCATCGCGGTTCTACCTCCGAAAGTGGCTGCGCTGTGAATTCATGGAATGCCAGTGTTCGTTCAAGGTGCTGCTGGCGGGCGGATTGCAGTTCGAGTTCGGCGCGCATGAGTGCGAGTGCAGCCTGCTGGGTTTCCAGCGGGATCGACAGGCCGAGGGCCTCGCGCTCCTCGGCTTCGGCCAGGCTTGCCTGGGCGTTGCGGAACAGCAGGTCGGCAAGGTCAAGTTCCCGTTCGGCTGTAGCGAGCTGTCCCTGGAGGGCGGCGCGTTCGTTCGCGGCCAGCTGCCGGGCAGCTGCCAGGGCGTGGCCGCCTGCGTCCTCCTGAGCCTGAGCAGCGCGCAGGGCGGCGCTCACGGCTGGCGAGATGCTGGCGCTCACCCCGATGGTGAAGCTGCCTTCGATCATCGTCTCGGGAAACGAGCGGGCTGTGGACTGCCAGTCATAGCTGATGGTCGGCTGCAGGGTGCGGCTCTCCAGTGAAACTCCCAGGCTGTTCTGTTCGTCCAGGAAGCGGGTGTAGCTCGTCTGTACAACCGGCAGGACGCTGCGGCGGGCGTTGCGGGCGCCGACCACGGTCAGCTCGGCCTGCAGCGCCGCGCGCTGCACGCTGGCAGCTTCGCCTTCAGGCACGCTCAGGCGCAGCTGCTCCCGCGGTGGTGGCGTACTGTCTCCTACCAGGCTCTGCAGGCCAAGGCGGGCCAGCTCCACTCCCGCAGCGGCCGAGGCGACGAGTGTTTCCGCCTCGGCCGCTCCCGCGCGGGCGTCACGGAGTTCCCGTTCGGTGGCAGCTCCGTTGTCGAAGCGGATGTTGGTGGACTCAAGCGCGGCGGCGGCGAGCGCGGCCCCTTCCTGTGCCAGCAGCAGTGATTCCTCGGCCAGGTGCAGCTGGTAGGCCGCGCTGATGGCAGCGACCTGCAGCCCGGTCAGCGTCTCGCGCCAGGACAGTTCAGCCAGAGCGTACTGGAGTACCGCCTGGTCGTACAGGTCCGCCATGTCCCCAAGGGGGATCGGCCGCAGGACCAGCCCCAGGCTCAGCTGCGACACCGATTCCGGCGGCATGAACAGCTCGGCAAGTTCATCGGGCAGCCAGTCGAACTCGTTCTCGCCGGCCTGGAAGGCGCTGTAGCCGGCTGTCAGGTTGAGCGTCACGGGGTCACGCGCCTGTGCCAGGCGGGCTTCTTCGAGGACGAGCTGGGCAGCACTGGCCGCGAGTCCGGGGTGATCAGCTACCGGCGCGAGGAACGCGTCCAGGTCCAGCGTGAC
>CALDPK010000103.1 GCA_937911855.1 uncultured Trueperaceae bacterium
AGCCAGCCAGTCGGCCAGCGAACGGGTGATGGCCATGCCGTCCTGGGCGTAACGGATGGCGTGCGCGAACAGGTCGGCCCAGGGCAATTTGCCGTGGCGTTCGTGCGCCAGGCGCCAGCCGTCAACCGCGCCCGGGACGGTCAGGGCAGCCAATGGTCCGCGGTCGGGAATCCTGTCGGTGGCGCCTTTCTCGCGGTAGTAATCGGCGGTCGCCAGCCGGGCTGACGGGCCGGATGCTTCGAGCGCTTCGACACCGTCGGTAGCGGGCCCGTTGATGAGCCAGAAGCCGTCGCCGCCCAGGCCGGCCATGTGCGGGTACACCACCGTCAGTACGGCGTTGGCGGCGACGGCCGCGTCCACCGCGCTGCCGCCCTTGTAAAGCGCGTGCAGTCCGGCGCTCGTCGCCAGGTGGTGCGGCGTGGAAACCATGCCGTTGGCTGCGATGGATGGTGGTCTTCCGGTGCGGGGACCGTCTGGATGGCTCATGGGAGTCCTCCTTAAGAAACGCGTGCGTCTTCGTGCATGCCGATGCTGTCCGCTTCGCCCGGCGGTTCCCGGCTGATGAACCGGCGCAGCAGCGGGATCAGGCCGCCGAGCGCGACCAGGATCAGGCCCAGCCACATGAGCCAGTCCTGATCGTTCGTGCTGCCGATGCTGAGCAGCGGGAACGCCGCCAGCATCAGCAGCAGTGACGTGCTGAGTGAAAGCATGATCCTTCTGGGCGAGCCGGTCATGACAGCACCACCATCAGGATGGTAGCGAAGCCCGTGAGGACCACGGCAGCTATCGTCCAGGGAATCGTGTGCCTGAGGATCTTGCCTTCCTGGCCCCTGATTCCGGCGGTTGAGGCGCCCATCACGACGTTGGCGGGGGCGATTGCGTTACCGATCGCACCGCCCGCGGACTGGGCGGCGATGATGGTCGACTCGGGCAGCTCGTTGAGTTCAGCCACCGTTTGCTGCAGACCCGAGAACAGCACGTTGGAACTGGTGCTGCTTGAAGTCATGAACGCACCGAGTGCCCCGATCGCATTCGACAGGAACGCGAACACGAGCGGCGGCGCGATGGCAGCGATACCGAGTGCCAGCACGAGGTTCATGCCCGAATGGTCCATGATCTTGGCCATCACCAGGAACGCGATGATCGGCATCGACGACGGGACGGCGTCGTTGATCAGGCCCTGGAAGATGGTCCGGTCATCGTCGGATTTCCACGCTTGGTAGAAGCCGCGCATGCGGTAGACGAGCCAGGTGACCACCGTGGATACGATCAGCAGGGTGCCGGGGTGCGTCAGCGGCGCGAACGGTGAGTACGGGTCGGCGGCCTCGTTCTCGATGCCGTAGCCGGTCGTCACCGCCGGGAACGGCATACCGACCTGGACCTGCTCAAGCCATTCCTGGACCGGCCCGATCATCAGGGCCACGACTGCCAGGCCGGTGAGGAGTACGTACGGCAGGAAACTCAGGGCCAGGCCCATGGTGGGTGCCTTCTCGTCCACGGTCTGCGGGGCGTCGCTGCGCATCGCCGGCCGCTCGGTGATCCCCTCGGCCGGCTCGTTGTAACGCTGCCAGCGGGACAGCGGGTAGAGCGCGACCAGTGCGAGGGCCGCTGCCAGGAAGGCGGACATGACGGGGTCGATGTACATGATCAGAATCTGCGCGATGCTCTGGATGCCGCCGATTATCAGGATGAGTGGCCACGCGTGTGCGATGGCGGCCCAGCGGCCGTACAGCCAGGCCACCGTGAAGCCTCCCAGCAGCGTGGGGATGATGAGCAGCACGGCTGTCTGCACTGCTGCCAGCTGCGGATCTTCCAAGTTCACCACCTGCAGGGTGGCCAGCCAGCCTGCAGCCAGGGTGCCGAAAACCTTGGCCCAGATGTGCGCGATTATGGGAATCACCACGGCGAATATGGGCTTGACCCCCATGGCGACGAGCAGCGGTGCCACGATGGCGATTGGAGCGCCGAAGCCTGCCACGCCCTGCAGGAATGAGGAGAACACCCAGCCGATGGCGATGACGATGAACAGCTCGTTGCGGCTGAACCTGGTCATGCCCTGCCTGAGTGCGTCGTAGCCGCCGGCACGGTCCGTAACCTGGTATAGCCACAGGGCCGGCCAGATCACGTACAGGATGAAGATGGCGTCCCAGATGCCTTTACCGGTGGCTACCGCAAGTGTTTCTATGGGTGTCCGGAAAACGAACAGGGCTACCCCGGCCGCCACGAACATGCCGAGCGAGCCGGCCTGCGGAGCGGTCCAGCCGAGTCCCACCAGCAGCACCAGCAGGACGATGATGGGGAGCAGGGCCATGAGCCAGCTGAGGATGTCAACCGGCAGTTGCGTTTCAACCATGATTCACTTCAGTCGGGGTCATGTTCCTCCTTCAGCGAGCCAGTTTCGCCTCGAGAGCAGGACAGGTACGGGAACGAGAACATCCCCGCGTCGGATTGAAGTGACTATAGGCTCCTGTTTTGCACCCAGACTGTCAGAGCAGTTACAGCTGCGGTTTCAGTTGAACGCCGCTAACGTCCCAGGATTGACAGCGCGATGTCAGGCCGGTCCGTAATCATGCCGCGCACGCCCATGTCGAACAGCCGGCGCATCTCCGCCTCGTCGTTGATGGTCCACACGTCAAGCTGGACGTTGCGTTCAGCCAGCCCGCGGACGAACGGTCTGGTGACGACCGGGATGCTTCCCTGGCGCACTGGCACCTGAAATGCGTCAGCTGCCGGGCTGGTCGCGCGCCCCAGACCCAGCAGGTTGAGGATCAGGAAGTTGCGGACTTCATCCGGTCCGGCTGAGGTGGCAACGCCCGGGCACAGTTCGCGGAACCCGTGAAGGTTCCGCTGCACGAACGAGGCGACCATGACGGAATGTTCACGGCCGGTGGCGCGGATCAGTTCGCAGGTGGCGGCGGGAACCCGCGGGTCATCAGCTTTCATGTCGATGTTCACGCCCACAGCGGGGAACTCTTCCAGTACCTCAAGCAGGGTGGGAACGGTGACACCGGAATCCCGGTGCGGGTAATCGCCGTCCGGTCCGGCCCAGTTCGCTGCCGCGTCGAGCTGCTGCAGTTCAGCCAGCGTCATCTCCGCGACGCGGCCGCTGCCGCTGGTGGTGCGGTCGACGGTGTCGTCATGGATCACGACTATCACTCCGTCAGACGTGATCTGCGTATCCAGTTCCAGGACGTCCACGCCCAGCTCAGCTGAGCCGCGGAAGGCCATCATCGTGTTGTCAGGCCACAGGTGCGTCGAGCCGCCGTGCGCGTGCACGTGCACCCGGTCAGCAAGGAACTCCGTGTAGTACGGGTGCGGCGGTCTTCTTGCGCCCATGGCCCACGCTACCAGAAGGGCGCTGACCAGCAGGACCGCCAGAGCGAGGAGGATGCGGGGCCAGCGGTTGGCAGGGCTGTGCATGTGTCCAGTCTACGCGCACTTACTCGCTGGTGGCGGCAAACGCCGACTGAACGTCCAGCAGCTCGGCAGTCACGGTATTCTGCCGTGCCTGCCGGTGCGCAGTCTGCAGTTCG
>CALDPK010000104.1 GCA_937911855.1 uncultured Trueperaceae bacterium
ACAGTCACCCGTGGGGCCAGGCCGCCTAGCAGATCCTCGAGCCGGAGCTTCAGCCAGCGTGTCTCCACGTAGAGTGACCGAAGCAGGCGGGTGGCGACGTCGTGAAGATTCGTTGCTGTGGAAATGTCGACGCTGACGATGATCGGCTTCGGCCGGGCCATATGGGCCATGGCAGCCGCATTGGTGATGGTCGAGCTCTTGCCCATGCGCCTGGGGCCGTATACGAGGAGTGTCGAGCCGGAGAGCATCGCCTGTCTGATGCGTGCCACTTCGTCTTCGCGGTCGGCGAAGTGATAGCCGGTCACGTGCTCTCCTATGCGGAACGGGTTGTCGCTGGTATCCGGCATGTAATCTCCTTCCACCAATCAGGGATTCACTCACGAGTGAGTCACCAATTAGTGAAGTTAGTTATCTCGAATGGTAGCAGACAAGCCCAGGCACCAGGGACATGAGCTACCCCCGCATTCGCCACGGAGTCAGGCCCGTCCCGAACAGCAGGAACTCGTGCTGGCATTGTTGGACCCGCCGGACGCCAAGTTTGCCGTGGCCGATCTTGTCTTTGCGGAAGCTGCCTTTGTCATGGCCTGCGCCTATGGGATGACCCGGTCGGACATCAGCCTGGCGATACGCGGCTTGCTTGGTCTGCCGCAGATCGCCCGACCGGCAGCTGCTCCATACGGCGTTGCAAGTCTTCGTTGACCGGCCCGCATTGAGTTTCGAAGACTCGTACCTGGCGGCCTTTGCTGAATCCCGAAAGGCAAGCCCGCTTCACACCTTCGATCGCAGGCTGGCGAATCAGGTGACTGGCGCCCTGCTCATAGGCAGCACGAAGACTTAGTCCGTCCAGTACATGACCGTAGGCGTACACGGCCGGGTGCCCGTCATCGGTCCGGCGAGCAGCCAGTGTCCCACCCCAGATACAAAGCCTTCACTCCCGCCACCCCGGTGATATACTGCACCAGTCCAAATTTTCAGGCTGTGTGAACTGAAGCTGCGTTCACCTGGAGGAGAAATATGTTTATAGGCCGAGCTCGTACACTCATAGCTTCATTGTTGGCAGTCAGCGCGCTGGGCGCGGGCTTCGCGCAGCAGGACCTGGTGATCGCCGTCGGTACCGACGCGGTGACCCTTGACGTCCATGCCGTAACCGACACCCCCACCTTCAACGTCACCGGTCACATCTTCGAGACCCTGTTCGCCCTCACCCCTGAAGGCAACGTCGCCCCGCACCTGGCCACCGGCTACGAGATCAGCGATGACGGCCGCGTCGTCAGCCTCACGCTGCGTGACGACGTGTTCTTCCATGACGGCACGCCCTTCAACGCCGAGGCCGTGAAAGCCAACATCGAGCGCATCCAGGACCCGGAACTGGCCAACGCGTTCGCCACGATGGTCAGCAATATCCACGAGGTCGAGGTCACCGGTGAGTTCACCGTCGACTTCCACCTGCCCGCTCCGTTCGCCCCGCTGCTGCCGCACCTGACCCACGCTTCGCAGGCCATGATGGCCCCCTCGAACATGGATCACCCCGAGCTTCACGGCAACCCCGTCGGCACCGGACCGTTCGTCCTCGACCAGTGGGCCCGCGGCGAGTCACTGAAGCTCGTCCGCAACGAAGATTACTGGCGCGAGCCGGCCACGCTTGACTCGGTCACCTTCCTGCCCATCTCCGAAGGCACGACCCGCATCGCGATGGTCGATTCGGGTGCAGCCCACGTGGCCATCAACGTGCCGCCCCAGGACGTGAACCGCGTCGACGCCATGGACGACGTGACCGTCCACAAGGTCGACAGCATGCGCACCATCTACATCTTCTTCAACAACTACCGTGAGCCGTTCACCGACGCGCGCGTGCGCCAGGCGTTCAACCACGCCATCGACAAGCAGGCGATCGTCGACTTCGTCCTGGGCGGTGCCGGTCGCGTCTCCGACGCAGCCATCGCCCCCGGCGTCTTCGGCTACAACGCAACAGGCGTTTACGAGTACGACCCCGAGCGTGCCCGCGAACTCCTGGCGGGAGCCGGCTTCCCCGACGGCATGAACGTCACCCTGCACAGCCCCACCGGCCGCTACATGCAGGACATCCAGGTCGCTGAGGCAGTGCAGAGCTACCTCGCCGACATCGGCGTCAACGCCGAGATCATCACCCTCGAGTGGGCCGCCTACCTTTCCGAAATCGGCCGTGGCGCCGAGGAAAGCATCACGCAGCTCGGCCTGATGGGCTGGGGCGTCTCCACCGGCGACGCCGACCAGGGCCTGTTCAACGTCCTGCACGGCTCGCAGGTCGTGCCGTTCGGCTCCAACCGCTCGCTGTACAGCAGCCCCCGCTTCGACGAACTCCTCGACGCAGCCCGAGTGGAAACCGACGAGGAAGCCCGCCGCGGCATCTACGCCGAGGCCCTCGAGGTCGCGTTCGAAGAAGCGCCGTGGATGTTCCTCCACACCGAGCGTCAGCTCGTGGCAGTGCGTGACAACGTCGAAGGACTCAACGTCCTGCCGACCGAGCGCATCGACGCCTACGGAGTCAGCATCCGCTAAGCATTACGCACCTGCAGAAACGATTGAGGGTGGGGCCGGTAACCGGCTCCACCCTCAGTTCATTGACGGCTTCTCTCAGCCGCCGATATTCCCGTCCAGTTCAGCGTTCACCAGCGACAGCCAGTAGGCGATGCCCAGCGGCAGCGCTTCGTCGTTGAAATCGAAATACGGTGTGTGAAGCTGGCCGCCGCCGTCACCCTCGCGGATTCCGTTACCGATCCACATGAAGTTGCCTGGCCGCTGCAGCAGCATGTACGAGAAGTCCTCGCCACCTGTCGAGGCGGTGATGTCCGGGTCGATCTGCGCTCTGTCAACTACCTGGGCTGCGGCGTCAAGGGCCGCTTCAGTCGCCTGCGGGTCGGTGATCACCGGGACCGAGTTCCACCACAGGTCCGTCTCGCAGGTCGCGCCGTGGGTGCGGGCGTAAAGTTCAGCCAGCTCCGCGATGCGGGCGGTCAGCAGGTCCTGGATCTCCTGGCTGAAGGCCCGCATCGTGCCGCCGAGCACCAGTTCGGACGGCATCACGTTGAGCCCTTCCGGTGAGCCCGCCTGCACGTGACCGATGCTGATCACGGCTGTTTCCAAAGCCGGAACGTTACGGGCAACCACTGACTGAAGCGCGTTGATATAGCCAGCGGCAACGACGGTCAGGTCCTGGGTCAGGTGCGGTCCGGCACCGCCATGGCCACCCGCGCCGCGGAAGGTGACAGTCCAGCGGCCGGTCGCGGCCATCATCGGGCCAGTCTTGCTGCCGAACTGTCCGAGCTCCAGCTGCGGCGCCGCATGCATCCCGAAGATCCGGTCGCACGGGAACCGGTCGAACAGGCCCTCTTCGAGCATCTTCTCGGCGCCGCCCCGACCTTCTTCAGCCGGCTGGAATATCAGGTGCACCGTCCCGGCGAAGTCCGGGTTGGCCGCCAGAATCCGCGCTGCGCCAAGCAGCATCGAAGTGTGCCCGTCGTGACCGCAGGCATGCATCCTGCCGGGGTGGCGCGAGACGTACTCGAAACTGTTGGCTTCATGCAGCGGCAAGGCGTCCATGTCGGCCCGCAGCCCGATGGACCGGGCGCCAGGCCGCGAGCCGCGGATGGTTGCCACCAGACCGGTGCCGGCCATGCGGGTCACTTCGGTTATTCCCCATTCAGCCAGTTTCCCGGCGACCAGGGCGGAGGTGCGGACTTCCTCCATCCCCAGTTCGGGATGCATGTGGATGTCCCGGCGTATGGCGACGATGTCCGCAACGTCCCGCTTGGCCAGGTCCAGCAGACCGCCAGCGGGTTTTACAGCAGTTGAGGTGTTGCCTTGGTATGCCAAGTTGATTACTCCCGTTTCATGCCCGATGCGGGCTCCAGTGCCAGTGAATGCAGGTTATATGCGTCATTGTAGCGAAGCCGGGACCTTTGGCTCAATGTACTCTCAGGCGCTCCGGTTACGATGGATGTATCGCGGTTCAGGGGAACCTGCAGGCAACATGACGGGTAACGCTCAGGAACCGCAGGGACAGGAGCTGACCATGTCAGAAACCGAAAGTACAATGCAGGCGCCCAGCTGGACGGAAATCATTACCCCCGGGCGGTTCGACGGCAAGACAGTGATAGTCACGGGCGCCGGCTCCGGCATCGGGCAGGCAGTCGCCCTCCGCATTGCCCGTGAAGGTGGCCGGGTCATCTGCTCCGACCTGAGCCAGGAACGCCTCGACGCGCTGATGAGCGATCACGCCGACCTCGACCTTGTGACCGTTACCGGCGACATCAGCACCCAGGACGATGTCGCCAGGATCATCGCTGCTGCCGAGGGCAACCTGTACGGGCTGGTCAACAACGCCGGCATCATGGACGATTTCACTCCCGTCGGCGAGGTCAGTGACGCGGTGTGGGAGCGCGTGCTGCGCGTGAACCTGACCGGAACCATGCTCATGACGCGTGCCGCGATCCCGCTGATGCTGGAAGCTGGCAGGGGCAGCATAGTCAACGTGACCTCCGAAGCCGGCCTGCGGGGTTCGGCGGCCGGCGCCGCGCGGCGGCGGAAAGACGCGTCTGGCAGCCGCGGCGACCCTCCTGGACCTGCTGCACAAACCGGGCATCCAGGTGCGCATCCTGAGCGCGGGCATCCGTGCCGCCGTCGAAGCTGCGCGACAGCGCACCGTCGCCATCTCCTTCCTGAAGAGCACCGTACCCAACGAGTGGTACGCGGAGGTCCGCGCCATCCCGGAGGGCGACGTGGTCACGGGGGCGGGGCTGACCAATGGCCAGCTCAAGACCGGTCTGGTCGCCTTTACCCAGGACGGTCGTCTCGATGTCGCGGCCATGCAGGCCATGGCGCCGGGCACCGCCCTGTTCGACGACCCGACCAACGCCACCCTGACCTTCAACGCTTCGGACGCCGGCGCGCCGGGCGCAGGCGAGATCAACTGGGCGCCCGGGCTCGGCATTGATGACCAGACCCTGTCGTTCGACCTCAACGCCTCCGCTGGCGGGCTCAGCCAGTACGACAGCGAGTCGGTGGTCC
>CALDPK010000105.1 GCA_937911855.1 uncultured Trueperaceae bacterium
GACGAGACGAACGGCAGCAGGATGAGCGGGTACGAGAACGCGCTCGCGCCGTCGACCGTCTTGGCGGCGAGCCCGGCGATCACGGCCGACAGCTGCATCGTCGCGACGAACGCGCCCATCAGCGACCTGGTCGTGACGCACATGAAGCAGGCGCCGTATCGGCCCGGAACGGAGCGACGGCCAATGCCGCAATCACGCGACAGCACCGGAACCGTGTCCGCCATCCGTGGTGGGGTGGTGGACGTGCGCTTCCCCGGGGCGGCCCCCAGGCTGCACGAGATGATCACCGCCGGCAAGGACGCGAACGTGCGCCTCGAGGTCGTCGAACAGCGCGACGCACATACGGTGCGCTGCCTGGCCTTCACCTCAACGAGCGGGCTGGCCCGCGGCGACGCCGCAACCGCCGATGGCGGTGAGCTCATGATTCCGGTCGGCAGCGAACTGCGGGGCCGGGCTCTTGACATGTTCGGCCAGCCGATAGACGGACGTGGAGAAATAACCACCCGGTCATCGCTGCCACTGCTCAGGCCGCCAGTGCCGCTGGCTTCACTGTCGATGGAGCCGTCTGTTCTTCCCACGGGCATCAAGGCCGTGGACCTGCTCGCTCCCATCGAACGCGGTGGCAAGGCCGGTCTGTTCGGCGGGGCAGGCGTCGGCAAAACCGTCCTCATCACCGAACTGATCCGCAACATGGCGACCCGCCACCAGGGCGTTAGCCTCTTCTGCGGAATCGGTGAACGTTCACGTGAAGCCGAGGAGCTGATGCGCGAGGTCGAGGAAGCCGGGGTCCTGCCTGACACCGTGCTGGTCTTCGGTCAGATGAGCGAGCCGCCGGGCGCCCGCTTCCGCGTGCCCCACACGGCCGCCACGATGTCAGAGCACTTCCGCGATGAAGAAGGCCGGGACGTGCTGCTGCTCATGGACAACGTCTTCCGCTTCGTGCAGGCCGGCTCGGAAGTGTCGGGGCTCATGGGTCAGCTGTCATCCCGGATGGGCTATCAGCCCACGATGTCAACCGAACTTGGCGAACTGCAGGAGCGGATCACCAGCACCAGGGGCGCGGCAATAACCTCCGTACAGGCTGTATACGTGCCCGCGGATGACTTCACCGACCCGGCTGTGGTGCACATATTCGGTCACCTGTCGGCGTCGGTCGTGCTGTCACGCCAGCGGGCAAGCCAGGGCTTCTATCCCGCCATCGATCCCCTGGCTTCCTCCTCTTCGCTGCTGTCACCGGAAATCGTCGGCGAACGTCATGCCCGCCTGGCACGTGATATCCGCTCGACCCTCGCCACCTACGAAGACCTCAAGGACATCATCGCGATGCTCGGTTTCGAGGAACTCAGCGACGCTGACCAGAGCATGGTTTCACGGGCCCGCCGCCTCGAGCGCTACCTGACCCAGCCTTTCCACGTGACAACTGCCTTCACCGGGCAGACCGGCCACACGGTCTCACTCGAGGACGCCCTTGATGATGCAGAACGCATCCTGAACGACGAGCTTGCCGGCGTGGCCGAGGGCGACCTGTACATGATCGGCACGCTCGCGGAGGCAAGGCTGTGAGGCTGCTGGTGTCCGTGCCCGCTGGCGTGCTCGTGGACGAGCCCGTCGTGAAGATCATCGCCGAGTCGGATTTCGGCTCTTTCGCGCTGCTGCCCAGGCATGCCGATCTTGCCGCGCTGCTCGTACCCGGCCTGCTCGCCTACCATCTGGAGGACGGCAGCGAGATTTTCATGGCTGTCGACCACGGTCTGCTCGTAAAGGCCGGAGAGCAGGTGCGCGTGGCCTGCCAGCGGGCCGTGGTGGCCGGTGACCTTGGCGCCGCTGAAGAAACCGTGCGCGAGCGCTTCAAGGTCCGCACGGACACCGAAAAGCGCGCGCGCAGGGCGCTCGTCCAGCTGGAAGGCGAGATCCTGAAGCGGGTCCTGGAGCTGCGGCACAGGTGACCGGGGCCCACACGGAACCGCCGGCACCGGACGACCTGGCCGAAGTAGTGGGCCAGAAGGAGGACCGCAAGGAACGGGCGCGCGCTGAAGGTGACCGTGGCGTTGCACGCGGTTTCGGCACCTTTGGAATGGTCGGCTGGTCCGTATCCGTGCCGACGCTGCTGGGACTCGGACTGGGCATCTGGATCGACGGACGCTACGGTGGCCAGTACTCCTGGACGCTCATGCTCATGATCCTGGGACTGTTCACCGGAATGCTGAACGCCTGGTACTGGATCCGCAAGGAGTCGGAGGATGAGTGAGTTTGTGGCCGGACTCAACCTGCCGCTCATGGGGATTGCCCTTGCTGCCGGACTGCTGCTGGGCGTGCTCTACCTGCTGGGCCTGTGGTGGACCGTGCAGCACGTAACCCGGACGGGCAACCGCGGGCTGCTGATCGTGAGTTTCGTGGTGCGCGCCGCCCTGCTGCTGGCCGGACTCTGGTTCCTGGCGGGCTTCGGCCCGCAAAGCCTCATCGCAGCGCTCACCGGCTTCCTGCTGGCCCGCTGGTTCATGACGCGGCTGATCGGCACGGGAGGTGAAGCGGATGACGCTGTCACCTGACGAGATCATCTACTTCACCGTCGGCCCCCTGTCCATCAGCGCGACGCTCGTTTTCACCTGGCTCGTGATGGTCCTGCTGGTCGTGGCCAGCTGGCTCATAACCCGCAAACTCCGGGTAGCCGCACCACTCGCGGCTGGTCAGCACGCCCTGGAGGCCCTTGTCGTCTTCGTTCTGGCAGAAATCGAGGGAGTGACCCGGCATGACGCCCGCCCCTACCTGCCGTTCGTGGGCACCCTGTTCCTCTTCATCGTGGTTTCCAACATCCTGGCAATCATCCCCGGGTTCCATCCGCCGACTGGCTCGCTCACCACGACCGCCGCCCTGGCGGTGCTCGTGTTCCTGGCCGTGCCTTTTTTCGGCATAAGCCGGGTGGGTCTGAAGTCATACCTGAAGAGCTATCTTGAACCCAGTCCGTTCATGCTGCCTTTCACAATCATCGGCGAGGTATCCAGAACCCTGTCACTGGCCGTCCGCCTGTTCGGCAACGTAATGAGCGGCAGCGTAATCATCGTGATCCTGCTGTCGATAGCGCCGCTGTTCTTCCCGGTAATCATGCAGGCATTCAGCCTGTTCATCGGGGTGCTGCAGGCTTACATCTTCGCCGTACTCGCCATCGTCTACATCGCATCAGCAACCACCGCCAGCTCGGAAAGACTCGACAAGGCCGCCACTGACGCGGCCCAACAAGGAGGCAGTAAATGACGGACATCGCCCTGATTGCAGTGGCCTCGGTTTTCACGGCCGGACTTACCGTGGCCATCGGATCCATCTCGAACGCCCTCGGCCAGGGACGCGCCCTTGCGCAGGCCCTGCAGGGCATCGCCCAGCAGCCGGACGCATCCAACTCGATAACCAGGACGCTGTTCGTGGGCCTTGCCATGATCGAGTCGACGGCCATCTACTGCTTCGTGATCTCGCTCATCCTGATTTTCGCGAACCCGTTCTGGGGAGTGGCGACAGGCGGTTAGGAGCAACGTGGCGTTCGACTGGTTCACCTTCATTGCGCAGCTC
>CALDPK010000106.1 GCA_937911855.1 uncultured Trueperaceae bacterium
GGAAGACGCTCATCCACCAGGCGGTCGTCAGGTACGCCTGGCCGTCCGCGATCATCTGGCCCCAGCTCGGCGTGGGCGGTTGCACGCCCAGCCCCAGGAACGACAGGGTCGCCTCGCCGATGATGGCGCCACCCACTCCGATCGAGTAGATGACGATCAGGCTGGGCAGCGTGCCAGGCAGGATGTGCCGGAAGATGATGCTCACGCTGCGCGCGCCGGCAGCCCGCGCCCCCTCAACGAACTCGGATTCCCGCAGCGACAGCGTCTGCCCCCGCACTATTCGCGCCACCGACGCCCAGCCGACTATGCCGAGCGCGATGTAGGCGGTCAGCAGACCGGAGCCCAGCGTCACGGACAGCACGATTATGAACAGCAGGCTCGGGAACGCCTGCAGGATCTCCATGAAACGCGAGATCGCGGTGTCGATCCAGCCGCCGAAGTAACCCGCCATCAGCCCGAAACTTACGCCCAGCACCAGTGAAAGCAGCTGTGAGCCGAAGCCCACCATCAGCGAGATGCGGGTCCCGAAGATCAGCCGTGACAGCACGTCACGGCCAGCACGGTCGGTGCCCAGCGGGTGCTCGGCACTCGGCGGGCTGCTGCGGAAACCGACCGACCGGTCGGGTGTGGCCGGGTCCCATGGGGTGAGGTACGGAGCGAATATGGCTACCAGCACCATTATCAGGATGACGGCCATGGCGATCACCGCGCCGGGGTCACGGAACAACCGGCGGCGGGCCAGGGCCCAGGTGGATACTCCGCTCTTTGCGGCCGGCGCGTCAGCCATAGCGGATCCTCGGGTCGATGGCGGCGTAGAGCAGGTCCACCAGCAGGTTGGCGACGATGAACAGCACCGCCGTGTAGATGACGAGCGGCAGCATCACCGGCAGGTCACGGTTGAGCAGCGAAACGAGCCCGTAACGGCCCATGCCGGGGATGTTGAATACGTACTCCGTAAGATAGGCGCCGTCGATGAACGAGGCGAGGTCCAGCCCGATGACCGTGACGACGGGGATCATCACGTTGCGGATGGCGTGCTTCCAGGTGACGACGCGCTCCCGCAGTCCTTTGGCACGGGCGGTGCGGATGTAGTCCTGGCGGATGGTTTCCAGCATGGCCGAGCGGGTGATGCGCGCGATGAACGCTGCCGCTCGGGTCCCGAGGACGAACGCCGGCAGCAGGTAGTACTTGATGCTGCCGTCGCCCAGGCCGGTCTGGGGGATCCAGCGCCACTGGAATATCACGAGCAGTATGACTATGAGCGCGTACCAGAAAACCGGCAGGCTTATGCCGGTCAGGGTCAGGAACATGGCCGCCCTGTCGATGAGGCTGTTCTGCCTGACTGCTGACAGTATCCCAACGGTCACGCCGATTATGGTTGCGAACACCATGGAGATGAGCGCCAGTTTCATGGTGACGGGCAGGCGGCTGGCGAACTCGCGCACGACGGGCTCGCGGGTGATGATCGAGCGGCCCAGGTCACCGGTGACGATGTTGCCCATCATGGTCAGGTACTGGCGCCAGGCGGGCTCGTCCAGACCCATGTTGCGGCGCACCTCCGCCACGGCTTCGGGGCTGGCGCGCTGCCCCAGCAGCTGCTGGACGGGGTCACCCGGGACGAGGATCATCAGGATGAACGTGATCAGGCTCACGCCAATGATGACCGGGATGGCCTGCAGGAGCCTCCGCAAGACATAACTGAGCATCGGTGGTCACTGCCGGACAGCCAGCAGGCCGGGAGCCGCCACTGCTGGCGGTCCCCGGCCTGCGCGTTTCAGCAGTTCAGTCGGCCTTCTCTACGAGCAGGAACTTGTCTGCGTTGAAGATCGGGTGGGTCAGCAGTCCGTCCACGTCACGGCTGACGGCCGAGTAAGAGACGGGGTGACGGAAGTACATGACCGGCACGTCTTCGACGATGAGGTCTTCAGCCTGCTGGTAGAGCGGGATGCGGTCTTCCAGGTCGCCGAGGGTGGCAGCTTCGTTGATGAGCGCGGTCACTTCGTCGTTGCTGTAGGCGTAACGCTCGGCGCCACTGGCGACGTAGAGCGGGTGCAGGAAGTTGTACGCGTCAGCGTAGTCCGCGTACCAGGACAGTACGAAGGCGGGCGCGCGGCCGCTGATCGCGCCGTCGATAAGTACGCCGAAGTCAACCTGGTTGATGGTGGCGGTGACGCCGATTTCCGACAGGAAGAACTGGATGAGTTCGCTGGTGGCGACGGTGGATTCGGTGCGGCTGGACCACATCTCGAGTTCGAAGCCGTCGGGGTAACCGGCTTCAGCCAGCAGCGCACGGGCGCCCTCGGGATCGTAAGCGATGCCTTCACGCTCCTGGTAGCCGGCGAGGCCGGGCGGGATGGGTCCGTTGGCCAGGATGTCCTTGTCGTTGTAGGGGCCGGCCAGGATGGCTTCCCGGTCGATGGCCATGCTCAGTGCGCGGCGTACCCGCACGTCGGCGAGTTCGGGGACGCGCTGGTTGAACGCCCAGTAGAAGGTGGCGAGTTCAGCCTGCTGGATGATCATGTCCTCGTAGTCGGGGTTGTTCACGACTTCGTTGAAGATCGCGTCGGGAATGCCGACAGAGTCGATGTTGCCGGCCAGGAACTCTTCCCAGCGGATGAGCGAGTCGGTGATGATGCGGTAGTGCACGCCGTCGATTTTGGCCGGGCCGGCGAAGTAATCCTCGAAGGCGACGAGGTCGAGGCTGGAGTCACGC
>CALDPK010000107.1 GCA_937911855.1 uncultured Trueperaceae bacterium
CCCAGTTCGCGGCCGTCTTGGCCTGCTTGCCGGCGTCGGGCAGCGCGGCGAGCACGCCCTCGAAATAGCCGAGAAACTTCGGCACGCGGAGCTTGAGGAACAGCTGGCAGCCAGCAATGGACTGCTTTCCGACCCGCTGGGACTCAGCCCCGAACAGCTGACCGAGGCTTCAGAAGAGCACGGCAGGCTCGAGGCGGAACTGCTGGAAGCAATGGGCGAGTGGGAAGAGATAACCGCCCATCTGGAACAGCCCCGCAGTTAGGATGGGCGCGTGAACGAACTCCCCGGCGGAATCCACCTCATCGACCTGGTCTACGCAGGCCTTGACCGGACCATGGCCTCCTACCTGATAAGGGGCCAGGACGGCCGGTTCATGCTGATCGAGACCGGCCCGTACTCGCTGCTCCCCCAGCTCGAGGCGGCGATTAAAGGTCTGGGCCTCGACATCACCAACCTGACCGACATCCTCCTGACCCACATCCACCTGGACCACTCCGGCAACGCCGGCGCACTGGCACGCCGCTCGGGAGCGAACGTGTGGGTCCATGAAGCCGGCGCAGCGTTCCTGGTTGATCCGGCCCGCCTCATCGCCAGCTCGCGCCGGGTGTATGGTGCTTCCTTCGATGAATTGATGAAAGGCGCGGAGCCGCTGCCCGAGGAGAACCTCATCCAGGTCCAGGACGGCGACGAGTTCGAGCTGCACGGCCACGCCTTCCGCGTGATCCACACGCCCGGCCACGCAGGCAGCCACGTCAGCTTCCTGATGGACGGCCGCGACCTGTTCACCGGCGATTCGGCCGGCATCCGCTTCCCCGGCTCAGACCTGGTGAAACCAGCCACCGCACCACCCGAGATCGACCTGGACGCCTGGCTTACGAGCATCGAGAGGATGCAGGAGCTGAACGCAGAACGCATCCTGCCCACGCATTTCGGGCCGTTCCAGGACGTGAACAGACACTTCAGGGAACTGCGCAGGCAGAACGCCCGCTGGGGCGGCGCCGTACTGGCAGGGTTGCGGGCAGGCGAGAGCGACGCGCAGCTGGTGGAGCGGATCACCGAACTGGCTGAACGGCAGATGTTCGAAGCCGGCCTGAGCGACCTGGACCGGGAACGCTACCGCGTGAGCAGCGACCACACCATGACCGCAGCAGGCCTCGCCCGTTACTGGCGCAAGCTGCAGCCGCAGCGTCTGGAAGAAGTCCGCTTCCCGCTGGAGCGGCCTGCCCGCATCGCAGTGCTGGCCAGCGGCCGCGGCAGTAACTTCGCGGCCCTCGCTGAAGCCTACCCGGCCGGCGACCAACTGGCGTCCGTCGCGCTGCTGGTGTGCGACAAGGCTGACGCCGGCGCTTTCGCCATCGCACAGCAGCACGGCATCCCAGCCGAACACGTCCCGTTCACGTCACGGGCCGAGTTCGAAGCGGAACTCGATCTGCTGCTCAGCGAACGGCACATCGACCTGATCTGCCTGGCCGGCTTCATGCGGCTCCTGTCAGCCGGCTTCGTGGAACGCTGGCAGGGCAGACTGCTGAACATCCACCCGAGCCTGCTGCCTGCGTTCCGCGGCCTGAACCCGCAACAGCAGGCGCTCGACGCTTCGGCCGCTGAGAGCGGCTGCTCCGTTCACTTCGTGGACGCAGGCGTGGACACCGGACCGGTGATCCAGCAGGCCCGCGTAAACGTCGAAGCCGGTGACGACGCCGAAACGCTAAGCGCCCGCATCCGCGAGCAGGAACACGTGGTCTACCCGCAGGCAGTGCGCCGTGTGCTTCGCGGCGAGTTCTCTTGAAGGTACTGGTCGTTGGGTCCGGCGGCCGTGAACACGCGCTCGCCTGGAAACTTGCGCAGTCTGAGCGCGTCACTGAACTGTTCGCCACCCCCGGCAACCCCGGCATCGCAGAGCACGCGCGGCTGCTCGACAGCAGCGGCACGGTAGCGGACCTCACCCGGCTGGCGCTGGATAACCGGATTGACCTGGTCGTGATTGGACCCGAACAGCCGCTGGTTGACGGACTGGTCGACAGCCTCACCGAAGCGGGCATCATGGCTTTCGGCCCGCACGCCGCTGCCGCCAGGCTCGAGGGTTCCAAGGCGTTCGCCAAGGAGTTCATGCAGCGCCACTCGGTACCGACGGCTGCTTCAGCCACGTTCAGCTCGGAAGCGGAAGCGCTCGCGTATCTGGCCACGCTGAGCGAACCGCCGGTAGTGAAGAAATCCGGGCTCGCGGCCGGCAAGGGTGTGACGGTAGCAGCCTCGTTCGAAGAAGCAGAGCAGGCGATCCGGCACGTATTCGCAGCTGACTCCGCGGAAGGCCTGGTTCTTGAGGAGCGCCTGCGTGGCCGTGAGCTCAGCCTGATCGGAATCACGGATGGCAACAGCTGGCTGCCACTGCTCATGGCCCAGGATTACAAGTATTTCGCTGAACGCGATCTGGGCCCCATGACCGGCGGGATGGGCGCCGTGGCACCGGCCAGGCTGCTGACCGAAGCGCAGCAGGCTGAAGTCGAAGAACAGATCGTCGGCCGGACACTGGCTGGCCTGCGCGCCGACGGCCTGGAGTTCGCCGGTGTGCTGTTCATCGGCCTGATGGTGACTGCAAGCGGCGTGAAGGTGCTGGAATACAACACCCGCTTCGGTGACCCGGAAACGCAGTCGGTATTGCCCCTGCTGGAGACGGACCTGCTCAGCGTTATCGCTTCGGCCTGCGAGGGACAGCTGGGCGCCCAGACGCTTCAGTGGCGTGACGCCGTTGCGGCCGGAGTCGTCATGGCCGCGCCCGGTTACCCCGGTACGCCTGAACGGGGCATAGCATTAACGCCTGCCGAAAGTAACGAGCAGCTGCTGGTGTTCCAGGCCGGCACGGCAGTCCAGGACGGCCTACTCGTGAGTTCGGGCGGGCGCGTACTGAACGTGGTCGGCCTGGGTAGCACCATGCAGGAAGCGCTGCGCAGCGCGTACGACGGCGTGGCAGCCACGGGCTTCCCAGGCGGCGTATGGCGCACGGATATAGGCTTTAATCTGACTGACACGTGAATTCGCTATGATACGGAAAGTCCACAGGAGGTGGCCCGCATGAACATACTCGATCGCATCGGCACCATAATCCGCTCCAACATCAATGACCTGCTTACCCGCGCTGAAGATCCCGAAAAAATCATCAACCAGACCCTGATTGACATGCGTCAGGCGCAGTATGAAGCCCGCATGGAAGTCGCCCGCACCATCGCGGAAGGCAAGAAGCTCGAGCGGGACGTGCGCTCCCATGAAGATGAAGCTGCCGAGTGGCTCAGTAAGGCTGAAGCCGCACTGAAACAGGACCGCGAAGACCTGGCCCGCGAAGCACTGCGGCGCAAGAAGGACGCTGAAGACCTGGCCGGCGGGCTCAACGAGCAGCTCGAGACGCATAACGCCATCGTCGAGAAACTCAAGACCCAGCTGCGTGCCCTGGACGCCAAGATCAGCGAAGCCGAACGCAAACGGCAGATCCTGATCGCCCGCCAGAAGCGCACCGAAGCTCAGCAGAGCGTCGCCTCAGCCGTATCACGTACGGACACGACGGCCGCTTTCGCCGCCTTCGACCGCATGGAAGACAAGATCGCCCGCAGCGAAGACCGCCTGGCTGCAGAAGCTGAACTGGCGCAGGACCTGAGCATGGACGACGAGTTCGCCGCACTGGAAGTCGAAGACGACATCGAGGACGAACTGGCCCGCCTGAAGTCCAGCCTCAGCGCTGGCAGTGACTCCTGACCGTAAGGGACCCGAGATCGCGGCCGGCAGTTTCCAGCCCGGAAGCTGCCGGCCGGAGGTGACATGGCCGGCCTGACCGTACTACTCATAATCATCGCCGCAGTTGGCGCCGCCGCCATCTTCTGGCTGCTCAGCAGATCCAGGGAAGAGGCGGAGCGCTCCCGCTTTGAGCAGGAACGCGCGCCGGTCAGCCCGCAGGAACTGTCGCCACTGGCGCAGCCTTACAAGAACCTGCTCGGTGAGGCCGTGACGATCCAGCAGGAAGTGGCCACCCGCGCCCGCACTGCACCGTCCGTCCTGAAGTACGAGATCGAAGGCATGTCGCACCGCATGTTCCAGCTGGTGCAGCGCGCCCTGCCCCGCGCGCGCCACGGCACGGACCTCACAGACTTTCTGCTGCGCCTGACACCTGACGATCCCGAATACGAAGCCAACCGCAAGGAAGCCAGCGAGATAGAAACCGAACTGCAGGCGTTCGTTGAGCAGATGCGGCGCATCCGCGGCAAGGTGTATGGCATCCTGAGCAACGCCCAGAGCCTGCACGCCGACAGGCGCCTGCAGACCGACCTGGATGATGCCCTGGCTGACGTGCAGAGCCTCGAAGAAGCGATGAGCGAGGCAGTGCAGGAATCCACATTCCTTTCATGAAGTCCGTGCAAGACTCGCCTGCAATGAAGCGATTAGTGCCCGCACTGCTTTTGCTTGCCCTCCTCTCCGCCTGCGCGCCTACGACCGGTTCCACCGAGCGTACTGCCTCAGTGGAGCAGCTGAGCCGCGCGATAGGCTTTTATCCCGACCAGGCCGGTGCCCGCTGGGAGTACCTGCCGGACAACGCGCCGGTTGATGACCCCCGGCTCATCCAGATCGTGGAAGGTCCGCGCGTGGTGGGCGGCCGCACGCTCATCTCGCACCTGACCCGCGGTGGCGGGGCCGAGGAACGCAAGTACCGGTCCATCGCCAGTGACGGCGTGCGCATGTACATGCGCAGCGTGCCCGGCGCGCAGACGAGCTTCGAACCGCCCATCCTGGAGTTCCCGCCTGCCAGCCAGCTGGTGCGTGGTGCCAACTGGGGCGGAACGACCACGGCCCGCACGCACTTCCCGGACGCGCAGCCTCAGTTCCGCTTTGAAACTCAGCAGATACGCTACCGCTACACGGTCGTGGACCGGCGCAGCGTCCGCGTTCCCGCCGGCACCTTCGATGTTTTCGTGATCAACCTCGTCACCGACCAGCTGACCGAAAGCGGCAGTGTGGCCAGCAGCCTGACCCAGGAACTCTGGTACTCACCGTACGTGGGCGAGGTCCGCTCAGTCGGCGGTTATTACCTGGTGGGCCTGAATTTCGAGCCGTATTATCCTTAACCGTTTGAATCCGTAGCCAGCCTGTGCTCCGAAACGGACCGTCCTTGAACCAGCCTTAATCAGGTGAGGGGCTTACCGGAAAGCTCACATGAGCGGTGCTAGAATCGGCGCATTGTGGCAACATCGAAACTACCTTCGTCAGGCTCGCGGCTGCTTGACCAGATCGAATCACCTGCTGACGTAAAGAAACTGGAACGCAGGCAGCTGGGGCAGCTGGCCGAGGAACTGCGCGCCGAAGTCATCCGCGTCTGCGCGATCGGCGGCGGCCACCTGGCCTCCAGCCTCGGCGCCGTTGAGCTGACCGTCGCCCTCCATTACCTCTTCGACTCATCAGTCGACCGGCTTGTGTGGGACGTGGGCCACCAGACCTACGCGCACAAGATCCTCACCGGCAGGCGCGACCGCATCGACAGCATCCGCAAACCCGGCGGCCTGGCCGGCTTCACCACCTCCAGCGAGTCACCGCACGACGCCCTGACCGTCGGCCACGCCAGCACCAGCCTCGCGGCGTCGCTGGGCATGGCACTCGCCCGTGACGCCAGGCGGCAGACATATGAAGTGATCCCCATCATCGGCGACGGCGCCCTGACTGGCGGGATGGCGCTCGCGGCGCTCAACCAGATCGGTCACCTGGGTTCACGAGTGCTGATAGTTCTGAACGACAACGAGATGTCGATCAGCGAGAACGTCGGCGGCCTCAACCGTTACATGAGCCAGCTGCAGGTGCAGCCGTGGTTCCAGCGTGCGGAGGAGAGCGGCAAGAAAGCGCTCAGCGGCATCTGGGAACCGCTCGCTGACCTGACGACCCGCGCCAAGGAAGCCGGCCGGCGCTTCTTCGACCCGGCCAGCGCCAACCCGTTTCACGCCATGGGCGTGCGTTACGTGGGACCTGTCGACGGTCACGACATCGACCAGCTCATCTACTACCTTGGCAAGATCCAGCACCTGGACGGACCGACGATGCTGCACATCGTCACCAAGAAGGGCAAGGGCTACAAGATCGCCGAGAGTGACCCCATCTACTGGCACGGCCCCGGCGGTTTCGACCCGGAGAAGCCGCAGGCGGTCAAGAAAGGCTACCAGTGGTCCACCGCTTTCGGTGACGCCGTCAGCGACCTGGTGCCGTTCGACGAGCGCGTCTGGGTCATCACTCCTGCCATGCGCGAAGGCAGCGGCCTGGTCGAGTTCAGCAAGCGCTTCCCCGGCCGCTACATCGACGTGGGCATAGCCGAGGACGTCGCCGTCACCGTTGCTGCCGGACTGGCGCTGCGCGGCGAGAGGCCGATAGTCGCCATTTACAGCACGTTCCTGCAGCGGGCTTTCGACCAGGTCATCCACGACGTGGCGATCGAGAACCTGGACGTCATCTTCGCCATCGACAGGGCCGGCCTGGTCGGCGCCGACGGAGCCACCCACCAGGGTGTGTACGACATCGCTTACCTGCGCAGCATCCCCAACCTGGCCATCGGCATGCCGCGCGACGCAATGGAGATGCAGAGCATGCTGAAGGAAGCGCTGCGCCTTGGTGGCCCGCGCGCGATCCGCTGGCCGCGCGGCAACGTGACCCCGGCGCTGACCGGCCCGGCCGCCAACTGGCCGGCCATCGAATGGGGCAGCTGGGAGACGGTCAAGCCCGGCAGCCGCGCGCACATCCTGGCGACGGGCGCGACGGTCGATTACGCACTTGCGGCCGCAAAGGGCCTGGAAGACGTGGGTGTCATCAACGCGCGCTTCATCAAGCCGCTCGACGAGGCGATGCTGCGCCAGCTGGCCGAGACCAGCGAGCAGCTCATCACGGTAGAAGATCACGTGCTGAGCGGCGGTTTCGGCTCGGCGGTGCTGGAGTTCCTGGCGGACATCGGTCAGCGCACCCCGGTCACGCGCCTGGGCATCCGCGAGCGCCACGTGCCGCACGGCAACCCCGCGGATCAACATGAGGAACTTGGTTACGGACCGCTCGCCATCCGCGCGGAACTGACCAGACTGGGGTTCGCCTCGGCGCAGCCTGCAGACTGAGCAGCTAAACTGCACTCATGAATGAATGGGCGCTGCTGATTGTCACCGGCCTGCTCGGTCTGGCCCTGCTGTTCGCCGGTTATCCGCTGTTCAGGCTCCTGCTCGTGGTCACGGGGGCATTCTTCGGCTTCCTGTACGGCCCGGAACTGCTGTTTGTGTTCGGGGTGCAGCCGGAGCCGTGGCTTGTCTGGCTCACCGCTGCCGTGGTGGCCATCCTGGTCGCGCTGCTCGCCTGGCAGCTGTTCGGCATGGCACTTTTCCTGTGGGGTTTCTTCGCGGGTTACGGGTTGGGGCTGTCACTCATCGACAACGTGTTCATCGCACTGGGTGCCGGCCTCGTAGTGGCACTGCTGGCGCTGGCGCTGGGCCGCCTGGCCATCATCATCCTGACCGCCCTGGTCGGGGCGTGGCTGCTCGTCAACCTGACGCTGCAGTTAATCGGTGCCGACTGGCCGCTCCCAGTCGGCGACGTCATGCTGGCGCCCTGGGGTTACGGCGCCGTTATCGTGGTGACGCTCGTCGGTATCTTCAGCCAGCTCAGGGTGTGGCCGGAGCGGCGTTACTGACAGCGCCCGTTCCAGGATCGGCCTGAGCCGCTGCGCCATCATCAGCATGTGCTCGCCCTGCAGGGTGGGATGAACCAGGAACATCAGGCTTGAGTCACTGAGTTCGCGCGCCACCTTCTGCACCGGCTGCTCGCCCAGTGACTCGAAGGCGCGTTCCAGGTAGATCTCGCCGCCGGTACCGGTGAAGAGCGGCACGCCTGCGGCGCCTGCTTCCTCCAGGATGCGCTGCCGGTCCCAGCCGGGTGCCAGCCGGGCCAGGTCAAGGTAGGCGTAAAGCTTGTAGTAGGCGTGACCCAGACCGCGCTTCGGCGTGGGTATCCGCAGGCCCGGGATGTCTGACAGTTCGGCGGCCAGCAGGCGCGCGTTGCGGCGGCGCTGCATGAGCCATTCCGGCAGTTTGCGCAGCTGCACGCGGCCTACTGCCGACTGCATCTCGGACAGGCGCATGTTGGTGCCGAAGCTGTGCGTCAGGAAGCGGTAGCCGGGCGGATGGTCCTGCGAGTGCACCGCGTCCCAGTCCTTGCCGTGATCCCGGAAGGCCCACGCGCGTTTCCAGGCGGCCTCATCGTTCAGGGTTAGCATGCCGCCCTCGCCGCCGGTGGTCATGATCTTGTCCTGGCAGAACGAGAACGCGCCGGCATGGCCGATCGAGCCGACCACGCGGCCGCGGTACCTGGCGCCGTGCGCCTGGGCGCAGTCCTCTATGACCTTCAGGCCGTACTCATCGGCCAGTTCCATGATCGGATCCATGTCTGCCGGCCAGCCCGCCAGGTGGACGACGATTATCGCCTTCGTCCTGGCAGTGATGACCTTGCGGATGGTTTCAGCGGTGATGTTGCCGCTGTCGGGGTCCACGTCCGCGAACACCGGCACGCCGCCCCTGGTCACGACAGCGCTGGCTGTTGCCACGAACGTCCGTGGGGTAGTGATGACCTCGTCGCCGGCGCCGACGCCCAGGGCGTAGAGGGCAAGCTCGAGGGCGACCGTGCCGTTCGCGAGCGCCAGCGCGTGCCGGCTGCCGACGTAAGCTGCGAACTCGCGTTCGAACTCCCGGCCTTCGCTGCCCGTCCAGTAGTTCACCCGCCCGGAGGCCAGAACCTCGTAGACGGCCTTCTGTTCGGCGGTGCCGAAGCTGGGCCATTGGGGCAGGTAGGTCGGGATGCCGTTCAGGCCGATGCGGATGCCGGGCTTGTTCGCCATGTGCCAAGTATGCGGCGGGCCGGCTGATATGCCTGTGCAGGCGTCACACCAGCCCGAACCGCTTCAGAAGCGTGCCGCGCAGCCGGGGCAGCAGCAGGGCCAGCACCAGCGCGTAGAGCAGTGCTGCAGCCAGGACGGTCGCCAGCAGACTCAAGAGACCATTTGGTGTGGGCAGGAGCCAGAGCAGCCCGGCCATCGCCCCTGTCGCCACGGCAGGCCAGGCGTGCTCGAGGCGCGGGGCGGGCAACTGGAACGAGCGCCTGACCAGGATCAGGCTGAGCAGCAGCGCGATCAGGTACACCGCGACTGTGGACCAGACAGCTCCGGATATGCCGAAGCGCGGAATGAGCAGCACGTTGAGTGCGACGTTCAGGCCGGCCGCAACGAGCATGACCCATGCCTGCAGGCGCGTCTGGCCGCCAAGCTGGAAGCCCAGGTCGACGAAGTAGGCCTTGATTCCCGCCAGGAGGGCAGCGAGGGCGATCCAGGGGATCACCGCGGCTGCTGCCTGCGTGAAATCAGCTCCCACGACGACTTTGGCGATCGGTCCGGCCAGCATCATCAGGCCGGCAGTTGCGGGCAGGCCGACGGCCAGCAGCAAAAGCAGCGTATCGCTCAGCTGTTTGCGGGCGGCCGCTGCACCGTTAAGTTCAAGGGCACGTACGGTCAGGGGATAGGCGGCCAGGTTGACTATCGTGAGGAGCATGGTCACCGAGAAACTGGCCAGGTCGTAACCGGCCGCGTAAAGCCCGGTGGCGCCGGTATCCAGGTACCAGCCGAGCAGGAAACGGTCGGAACTGGTGACGATGAAACCCAGCGCGAACGTGATGGTCAGCGGCAGTCCGTAGCGGCTGAGCCTGCGCAGCATGACCGGATCCAGCTGCAGCCCTCTTAAGTTCCAGTCGCGTCCTTCCCGCAGCAGCATGTAACTGGCGGCGGTGCCAAGTGCCAGGCCGATGAGCAGCCCGGGCGCGGCCCACAGCCACGCGAACAGGGCGCCCACGCCCAGTGACAGCAGCGCGCGCAGCAGGGCCAGCCGGCCGTAACGGCCTGGCTGCAGGCGACTGCGGACCAGCTCCAGATTGAGCTCGAACCAGCCTTGCGCCAGGAACAGCAGCAGCCCGCCCAGCAGCAGGCCTGCCGGTACCGGCACAGCAGGGAAGGCGATGGCAAGCAGCGTCAGGGCGGCAGTGGTCGCGGCGACCAGCAGCCAGACGCTGCGGATGACCTGCAGCAGGTTGCCGGCAGAAGCCTGCGCCTGCGGCAGGAACCTGAGCAGGCCCAGCCTGAGCCATTGGATCAGGAGCGCGTCAAGCAGTGCGACAGTTGCGATGGCCAGGCTGTACTCGCCGTACGAATCCGGCTGCAGCAGCCGCGTGTAAACAGCGATTGCCAGGAAATTGATGACCCCCGGCAGTCCACGCGCCAGCGCGTAGACCAGCGAGTGGTCAAGCAGCAAGCCGTGCCACCGTAATCTGATTGTTCGCGTGTGTGACGGCCGGAGACAGCACGTGACGATCATAGGTTATAAGGAACTGTCAATGCCTGCATCCGTACATATCGCCCTGTTCGTCCCTGACCTGAGCGGTGGCGGCGCTGAACGCGTCATGCTCAATCTTGCCCACGGATTCGTGGAACGTGGCATCAACACCGACCTGGTGCTCCTCAATGCCGAGGGTCCATATAAGGACAAGGTCGATGAACGAATCAACATCCATGACCTGGGAGTCGCGCGCGCTGCCGGCAGCATCGGCCCGCTCGTCCACTACCTGCGCCATCAGCAGCCTGACGCGCTCATCTCGGCGCTCGGCCAGACGAACCTGGCGGCCCTGCTGGCCAAACGACTGTCCACCACACGCATCCCGATACTTGTCACCGAACACCAGTCGTTCCAACCTGGTCGCGAGACGGGTTTCAGGCAGCGGATATTCCCGCGGCTGGCCCGCTGGCTGTATCCATCCGGCAAGGTCGTGGCAGTGTCTGAAGGCGTGGCCGACACCATGGCTCAGGTCATCGGCCTGCCGCGCCAGGACATCACCGTCATTCCGAACCCGGTGCTGACCGACGATCTGCAATCGCTGGCCGCCGAGCCCCTGCCGATGGGCGTGCGCAGACCGTACGTGCTGGGCATGGGCCGGCTCACCGCGCAGAAGAACTTCCCGCTGCTGCTCGACGCCTTCCGGCGTATGGCAGAACAGAGACCAGACCTGAACCTGGTCATCCTGGGCGACGGACCCGACCGATCGGCACTTGAAGCTGGGGTGCGCGAGCTGGGCCTGCAGGAGCGCGTGAGCCTGCCCGGTTTCCAGGCCAACCCTTACCCCTGGCTTAAAGGTGCGGCTGCGTTCGCGCTGTCTTCGGACTGGGAAGGCCTGCCGACTGTGCTGATCGAGGCGCTGGCGCTTGACGTGCCGGTGGTGGCGACAGACTGCGAAAGCGGCCCGCGCGAGATACTTGGCTCCGGCCGGCTGGGCCGGCTCGTGCCTGTCAACGACGCGCCCGCCCTGGCCGCGGCACTGCTCGAAGCCGCGGCTGAGACCGGCAACCCGGCCACGCCCGCCGACCTCACCCCGTACACCGTCCGGAGCGCCACTTCGGCGTACCTGCGCGCCCTGGGCCTGCCCGGATGAACCGCCTGGCGCAGATCAGCCTGCTGGTCTTTGCCTTCGTCCTGCCCTGGGAGGACTCGCTGCTGCTGCCCGGCATCGGCAGCCTGGGTCGGGTCAGCGGACTGCTGCTGCTGGTCTTCGCGCTCCCTTCACTGTTCCGCGGCAACCGGCTGAAACTCAGGCTGCCCTCGCTGTTCATCATCGTCATGCTGCTGTTCGTCGTCTGGTCTTCATTGAGCATGTTCTGGAGCCTGGACCCCGGCTCGACGCTCACCCACGCCATGTCCCGCCTGCAGCTGTTCGCGCTGGCGTTCCTGGTCTGGCAGCTGGTCGACCGGCCGGAACGTGCCGATCCGGTCATGCGCGCCTACGTGCTGGGCTGTTATGTGGCCATCGGCAGCGCCATCTTCAACCTGCTCACCGGCACCGAATACGTCTACCAGCGCTACTCAGCCACCGGCACTGATCCGAACGACTTCGCCACCATGCTCGCACTCGGCATCCCGATGGCCTGGCTGCTGGTGGTCAGGGGCCGCCAGGGCATCTGGTTCTGGCCGATGCTGCTGTACCTGCCGGCGGTGCTGGGCGCGATCCTGCTCACATCATCCCGCGGCGGCGCCATCGTCACCCTGCTCGCGCTGCTTGTCGTCCCGCTCACGATGCGGCACCTGGACGTGCCGCGCCGCCTGGCGTTCTGGTTCATGGTCGGCGTCGGCGGCCTGGGCGCCATTTACGCAGCCCCGCTGGTCATCGATACCGTTCAGGGCAGCATCCAGCGCCTCTCGAGCACCGCCAGCGAGGTCGCGTCGGGTACGCTCAACGAACGGGCCGACATCTGGGACGCCGGCTTCAGGCTGCTCGAGGACAACACCATGCTCGGGGTGGGAGCAGGTGCGTTCGAACAGTCGGTGACCCCCTACGCCGGCCTGCCGAAGATCGCGCACAACACTTACATCTCGGTGCTGGTGGAACTGGGCCCGCTCGGGCTGCTGCTGTTCGTCAGCGCCCTGCTGGCGGCCGCCCTGCCGCTGCTCAGGCTGCCCGGACCGGAACGGGCGATCCTGCTCGTGCTGGGCGTCACCCTGGCTGTAGCGCTGGTGCCGCTGACGTGGGAGATCCGCAAGGTCACCTGGTTCGTACTGGTTCTGGCCACCGCGTTCGGAACCACTGTCATCGGAAAGCCAGCCCGCGCATGAGGATACTGCTGGTGATAACCGACCTGGATCTGGGCGGCGCCGAAACCCAGGTGGTGCGGCTCGCCGCTGGCTTCACAGGCAGGGGTCATGAGGTCCAGGTCGTTTCGATGATCGATCCGGTTGCGTGGCAGGACCGGCTGGAGGCAGCGGGCGTGAAAGTACACAGCCTCGGCATGAAACGCGGC